>JAJTDO010000040.1 GCA_021300475.1 Burkholderiales bacterium
AAAATGCAGACTCACCGGCGTCGCCGTAGTAGTGGTTCACCACGGAATGGCCGCGCACCAGCAACTCGCCGGCAGCCACGCCATCCCAAGGCAAGGTTCGCCCGCCTCGTCCACAATTTTCATGTCCACTGAAAAAGGCGCTCGCCCTTGTTGGGAAACCATTTCATATTGCGCTTCTTTGGGCAGCGTCAGTTCATCACCCAGCAACCTGGAACTGGTGCCGCGCGGGGAAAGCTCTGTCATGCCCCAACCGTGCATCACATTCACACCCAATTCGTCATAGGCTTTTATGAGCGAAACAGGCATGGCAGAGCCACCCACCGCGGTTCTGACCAAAGAGGTGAATCGCCGCTTGTTTTGCTGCACATGGTTGAGCAAGCCCAGCCAGATGGTGGGTACGCCAGCTGAAAAGCTGACTTTTTCCGATTCAATGAGTTCGTACAGCGAGGCGCCATCCAGCCGCCCGCCGGGCATCACCAATTTGCAACCCAACATGAAGGCGACATACGGCAAGCCCCACGCATTGACATGAAACATGGGAACCACGGGCAATACACAGTCGGTGCGGGAAAGCCCCAGTGAATTGGCAGAACAGGCCACCAAGGCATGCAACACCGAAGACCGGTGCGAATACAAAACGCCTTTGGGGTTACCGGTGGTGCCAGAGGTGTAGCACAGGGTGCAGGCGGTGTTTTCATCAAGTTCGGGCCACAGGTAGTGGTCTGAAGCTTGGGCCAACAAGTGTTCATAATTGAACAACGGCCCCACGGGGGCAGTGGCCGGCATGCGGTCAATGTCGGTCATCAATATCCAGCGTTCAACCGTGGGGCACCTGTCTGCAATGCTTTCAACCAAGGCGGTGAAGCTTGCGTCAAACAACAGGGTCTTGTTTTTGGCGTGGTTAATGATATGAACTACTCCACCCAAGCAAGCTTGGATGGAGTTTCAAGTAGCAGCTAGGCTGCCACAGGCTCGTTCCGAGCCTGACTGTTTCCTAAAGCCCAATTCAGCACAACTTGAGCCGAAGCCACATCCCTTGGTGCCGAATAACCGCATTCGCAAGAATGTGTTCTCTCAGAAAGAGTTTTTTTCTTCACTGAGCCGCACTTCGGGCAGGTCTGCGAGGGTTTTAATTTTCGCGTGGGCGCAACCTCTAACAAGACACCAGCATCTTCAGCTTTGTATCTTAGGCTTGCGTAAAAGGCAGCGGGCGAGGCATCAAGGATTGACTTATTCAATCCTGATTTCTGCTTCACCCGCTTACCAGGTGATTCAACAGTACCCTTGGCACTACGAGTCATGTTTTTGGTGTTCAGTTCTTCGAATGCCAGTATCGCTGACGTTGAAATTATTTCAGCAGACTTTTGATGAATGAAGTCTTTTCTTTGGTTTCCAATCTTCTGATGCAACCGAGAAATACAGCTTTTCAGAAATTTCCACTCTCTGCTTCTTTTTTTACAGAGAGCAAATTCCCTCTGCAACTCAGAAAGTTTCTCTTGAGATTTCCGCAAATATCTAGGGTTGTCGATTTGGTCAACGTTGCCCGTGTCATCGACCACAGTGGCGTAATGCTCCAATCCCCAGTCAAGAGCCGCGGCCCTGTTTCCCGCTTCACGCTGGATAGCCGGGTATTCAAACGAGACGGATAAGTACCAACCATCTTGACGTTTAAGCACTTCGGCAGTTTTAGGGACGCCACGTTCATTTCTGGCTTGCCCCCTAATTTTAACGATGCCCACATCAGCCAAATAAACGGCGCCATGCTTTTTGGGATTCAGTGAAAGCTTCCAGCCATCACCGTGACTTTTATAACCCCAGCCTTTGAATCGCTCAAACTGCTTGAAGCGAGGAAAACCCGCTTTCCTGTTTTCCTTCAATCTACGGAAGAAACCATCGAAGGCCAGTTGAACTCGCTTCAATGTGACCTGTTCAGATTGAGCATTGGCATTAAAAATTCCATGAGCCGAGCGGCGTTGCCGGTACTGGGTGTTGATTTTGCATTGGTCGGAAAAACTCAGACCGTAACCAAACTCCTTATAAGTCGAAATCCGGTCTTTCAATGCCCAGCAGTACAGTTGGTGATGGTGAACACGCAAAGATTCCATCGACTCCAGTTGAGCCTGGTTGGGGTACATCTTGTACTGGACTTTGCGAATTAAGCTGTTCATAATTACAGCATATAGCAATCAGTTATTTGGGACAAACACCCATTGAAAGCCTTATTTCACTCGGTTTACAGCCTGAACATCCACTTGGTTCTAGTGACTAAGTATCGGAGAAAATGCATCTTTCAAGAAATGGCTGACTTCTTGGAAGTCCACGTTGAAAGACTGCTACTCAGCGCAGAGTGTGAGCTAATTGAATTTAACGAAGAACCCGTCCATATTCATCTGCTTATTTCTGTGAACCCTAAAATTCAACCAAGCAAACTTGTGAATACACTAAAGACTGTCACATCAAGGCTTGTCCGAAAGTAATTCGCTCAGGAATTATCAAGGTTTTATTGGAAGCCGGTGTTTTGGAGTCGGAGCTATTGTGTTGTCAGTTGTGTCGGGGCACCACTTTCAATCATCAAGCAATACTTGGAGCAACAAGCCGGTTTTGAATAAGCAGGCTAAAGCCTGCTGCGCCTTTCACCTCCACCCAAACTCGCCTGCGGCTCGCTTGATGCGGTGAATGTCGCCTTCGGTTCTGCGGGAAACAATTTCCTGATTGCCGTGGTGGCGTTGCCCGTGCTGCAAAATTGATGACAGCAACAAGGGCAATTGCATCATCTGACCCAATACTTGCATTTTTCCATTCGTTTAAGCCCTCTCAGGGCACATTGAAATGAAAGTAAACGGGTTCCATTTTTTGGGCAAGCACTTTAACATCGCGGTGCAGGGTTTGGGTTTCATAGCTGGCATTGACGCGGTAGCGCCCCACAGGCAGTTTTGCCATCAGCCAAGGACCATCCAGCTTTTGGTCAAACACAGTCTTGCCCTGAGAATCGATCACTGTCACATTCACATCAGACAAATAAGAACCTGATTGCAAGGCTGCGGTTTGTACCCACATATTAAACATGGAACGCAGGGACTCAAGCTCTTTGCGTTCGTCTTTGGTAACCCCGCCAACCAAGTAAGGTGTGCCGTCGTCCAATTTTTGAATATCGACAGCACGGGCGCTCACCGCCCACGAAATACACAGCATTGCCAATAAAAACCGGCTTAGAACTCGCTTCAACATTGGTTTGACCCTCCAAAGTTTTAAAGGTGGCCGTTGCAGCCACGGGACAATGGAGAGTCTAACCCGCGCACAACGGCAGGGTCGGTGTGGGCTCATACGCGAGAGGCCGGAAGACCTCTCAACGCAAGGCTCAACGTCGTACAGCGTCCAGAATGATTTGGGTCGCGACGCTGTTGGCGTCCGGTGCAACCACCTGCCCCTGCGCATTCACAGTCCCCACTTGCCGGCCATTGCGGTCATAGACGGGTTGGTTGGGTGCATTTACCGTACCCACTTGCCGGCCATTGCGGTCATACACCGGTTGGCCTTGGCCAGTCCTGCGGTCATTGCCGTGGTCATGGTCATGGTCGTGGTCATGCTTACGGTCGTTTCGCGCCTCTTTGCGGTTTTTCTTGCGATCGTCCTTGCGGTCTTTGCGCTCATCGTTGCGTCTGTGCGCTTCGTCGCTGGAATCGTCACCCCGCTGATAACTCGCAGACGGGTAATTTCCATTGGGCCCTGCAAGCGGGCGCCCGTTTTGGTCGTAGTAGTTTTGCGCCTGGGCACTGGCAACAATGGCCATTGAAGCCAAAAGAAACGAAGTATTCTTTTTCATGGTCAATCTTTTCAGTCTGAGTTAAACAAGGCACTCACCTTTTGCGAGGCTGAGCATTGAATGTTAAACGCATAACCACAAAAAAAGTTAACAATATAGTGAATTAATCTGTTGTTTGAACGCGCTCGGCGTCAAACCCGACCAGCGCTTGAAAGTGCGTCCAAAATTGGAGGCGTCCTCATAGCCCAGTTGGTTAGCCACCGCCTCCACAGACAGATCGCTTTGCTTTAGCAACCAACAGGCCCGTTCAAAGCGCACTTCATCCAGCAAGCCCTGATATGTATGCCCCTCACTGGCCAAGTGGCGCATCAGCGTTCTTTTACTGACATGTTCGGCCTGTGCAACCACCTCAAGCGTGGGCATCAGCCCCTGCGCTTTTGCCAACCTTGCACGCACGCGCTGACTCAACTCGCCGCCTTGCAAACGGCGCAACTGTAAATCGCATTCGCGCAGCAAGTGTTCAAGGTTTTCAGGGTCTGCCGCCAAACTGGGGCTGGCCACCAACGCGGGCGAAAAAGTCACACGCAGGTTCGCATGGCCAAACGTGTTCAAATGCGCAACGCGCAAATAATTATCAGCCCAATCGGGCTTTGGAAACGGCCATTCAATGGCAATGGCGGGCTGCAGGTCCTGCCCCGTGAGCGTGGTGAACAACTGCACCAAGCCAGCCACCAACTGGCCCAGTAAAAATTCACGCGCTTCGGCCAAGTCTGCCCATTCCTGCAATTCAATGGTGAAGGCTTGCCCCTCTACAACGTGCAGGGTGGCCAGACTCTGACGCAATGCACTGTACCGTTGCAACAACAAAACAGCCTGGGGCAAATTCTGGCTGGCAATCATGGCGGCCCCCAGCGGACCGTGGGCTGACGCCTGGGTTTTAAAACCCACCTCCAGCCCCAACCACGGGCATTGGGTCAGTGCCAAAGCGTGGGCTATTAAACGTCGCATGCTGTGTAGACTTAAAAATCGGTTGCTTTCATGCAGGGGCTGCCATTCCAAAGTGCTGCCCTGCAAAATGTCTTCATGGGTGAAGCCGCGCCGAACCAATTCAGCACACAATAAACGGGCATACACAGGGTGAATTGCCCACTTGATCGGTTCTTTTTCTCGCGTATTGATCATTGATTGGCTATTGCCCCAACGTATTGTCACTTTAGGACGATCTTATGCCGCTGTAAGCGGTGTTGTCCATGCCTATCTCGCTTTAGCATGAAAGCAAGATCATTCAGAAAGTTATCTCCATGCGGGTTTCAAAACACTTGCCCCTGCAAGACACGCAAACATTTGCAGCGGATTACAAAGATCCCAAAAAATATCTGTGGCTGATTTCCGTGGTCGCGCCCTTGGCTGCCCCGCTAGGGCCATTTTTATACCTGCAAACCGGCAACACGCAATGGCTTTGGGTCTTCCTGGCTTTTTTCTACCTAGGCCTGCCACTGTTTGACCTGATTTTTGGAGAGGACACGCAAAACCCGCCGGAGTCGGCCGTACCGCAACTGGAAAACCAGAGCTACTACCGCGGCATTACTTATGCATTGGTTCCCATTATTGCGTTTGGATTTTTTTTCAACGTGATATTTCTGGCCACCCACAACTTGCACTGGCTTCACTGGTTGGCTGTGGCCATCACCACTGGCAGCCTGTTGGGCTTCGGTCTGAACCTTGGCCATGAACTGGGCCACAAAAAACGCCAATTGGACAAAACCCTGGCCTTGTTCACGCTCTCCCTGGGCGGCTATGGCCACTTTTCCATTGAACACAACCGCGGACACCACCGCCATGTGGCCACCCCCGAAGACCCGGCTTCTTCAAAAATGGGCGAGAACATTTACAGTTTCGTCTTCAGTGAAATGCCGGGGGGGCTGTTCAGGGCCTGGCGCCTTGAAAAAGAGCGACTGGCAAATCAGGGCTTGAATGCATGGAGCACACAAAACGAAATTCTGCGATGCGCAGCTCTCACAGGCGTGATGTACAGCGGTCTGATTGCCGCCTTCGGCTGGCCCATGGTGCCGGTATTGCTGGTGGTGGGTTTCTGGGGTGCGTTTCAATTGACCTCAGCCAATTACATTGAACACTACGGTTTGCTGCGACAAAAACAGGCGGACGGTCGCTATGAAGTTTGCCGCCCCCAGCATTCCTGGAACAGCAACCATCTGGTGTCAAATCTGGTGGTGTTTCAGTTGCAGCGGCACTCAGACCACCATGCACATCCGGCTAGAAGTTTTCAGTCGCTCAGGGATTTTCCTGAACTTCCCACCCTGCCCTCGGGCTACTTCGGCATGTTTTTGGTGGCTTATTTTCCGCCGCTGTGGTTTCGCATCATGAACCCCAGGTTGATTGAAACGGTTGGCGGCGATTCCCGGAAAATCAATTTCCACCCCGCAAAACGCAATGTCCTGCTGCAGCGTTATGCCAAACTGCTCAGTTGTTAAAAACAGTTAAAACGCTTATTTGTTGTAACCGCTTTCACCCCCCACAAAACCATCGCCAGCGTCGCAAGAAATGCCGCGCAGCGATGTTTTTGAAGGGTGAGTGGTGTCCCAGAGGGGGCGTAAACTTTCTATGGTGTCCAGTTTGTTGCAAGTGCTGTGACCAGACGCCTGCATTTTTTCAGTGGCGTAGCGGTCGGCTTCATATTCCATTTGAATTTGATGCTCACCTTCCGCAATGCGATGAAAATGCCCCAACTTGATGTGGGCATATTCATGCTGAATCGCAAAATTCAACTCCAGCGGTGTCATTTTTTCCAGAAACAACTCGCCGACAGTTATTACCCCGTCTTTGGTGACCGACATGCTGGCGTTCGGGTCTTTTACAATCTTCACATGAACGTCCAAATCTACCACGGCCTGAAGCACATCCTTGACTGTTGACATTCTGACCTCCGAGAGTCCGCAATGAAAATGGCTTGAAAATGTGCAGGCATCGTTTCAAATCACAATGCATCAATCATTGCACATCAATCATTTAGTATCATCACATCATATCAACGAAGTGTCAGACAAACTGCTTAAAAATGTGAGAATTCTTAAACAGTTGGTGCGAAAAAACACCCTCACACCAAGGCGTCAAATCCAACCTGAAAACAGCCAATACCGAGCGCGGAAAACCACTGCCACAGCCTGCAAGTTCATGCTAAATTTACAAAAAAATTAAGAGGAGATTGTTTTGCGCAAAGTTCTGTTGTTACCTGTTTCTGTCTTGGCCGGCTCAGCCGTGGCCGCAGCGTTGGCGCTTGCGCTGACACCCGTCCAACTGACCTACGAGCAGGGCGCCAACGCTGAAACACCGCCCGCAGCGGCCACCACACAAGCAGGCCCTGCCAATGCAAGCCTGCGCAATGTCATGGTGGTGGGCAACAACTGGGACGGCACAGCAGACATCGTTGACGCCGACAGTTATGAAGTCATCAAGCGCCTGAACATCGTCCCCGACCGCAAGGAACGTGAAGAAGAAATCAATGGCAACCTGTTCAGGAAAATCATGTTTCTGGGGGTGCGCCACTTGATTGGTGAAGGCCATGACCAACTCGTGGACGACATGTTTCCCTCCAAAGACGGCAGAACACTGTATGTGTCGCGGCCCAGTTTTGCAGACGCCATCGCCATTGATGTGAACACTGGTGTCATCAACTGGCGCTCGCCTGTGGATGGTTCACGCTCAGACCATGCAGCGCTGTCTCCAGACGGTAAGACCTTTCTCATCTCCGCCTCCATGGCTGGCAAGGTGCACGCCATGGACACCGAAACCGGCGAACGCAAAGGCAGTTTTTCAGTGGGTGCGCAACCGCATGAAAGCAACTACTCAAAAGACGGCAAGCGCATCTATCACGCCACCATTGGCAAGGTTTTCATACCCACCACGGTGGGCTGGCTGGACTGGATTAAAGGCAAACGCCGCTTCGCTGTTGTTGATGGTGAAAGTTATGCCGTTATCAAAAGCATAGACATGGCGGAAAAACTGCGCGAATTCGGTTTGGACTGGGTAGACTCTGCAGTGCGTCCAATGGCGGTTCACCCTGAAGAACGCTTCGTGTATTTTCAGGTGTCCTTCTTCCATGGCTTTTTTGAATACGACCTGCAGCAGGACAAAATTACCCGCAAAATAGACCTGCCCATTCCCAAGGAAATTGCTGAACTGCCCCGCTACAAATACCAGTTGAATTCAGCACACCACGGTTTGGCCATGAACCACGCGGGCACCAAACTGTGCGTGGCCGGCACCATGTCTGGCTATGCCGCCATTGTCGACAGAGAAAGCTTCGCTTATAAAACCATCGCGTTGGCAGACAAGCCACTGGGCGCCAAACCTTACTGGTCAACAGAAAGTTACGACGACAAATACTGCTACGTTTCAGTGAGCGAACAGGACCGGGTTTCCGTCATTTCCTTCGAAACCGCGCAAGAAGTTAAAAGCATTCCGGTGGGCGACCACCCACAGCGCATACGCACCGGAAAATTGTGGTTGAACGATGCAATTTCGAAGGCGGCCTCAAATCTGAATTAACACTTTGTGCAGTAGCAAAGAGACGGTACCCCTTAACGAACGGAAAGCTCCTTTATCGGAGCTCTCCACTTTCAGGAATGTCTCATGCACAAGAACATGACCGCATCACTCACGGGTCGTCTGTATGGCCTGATAGCGCTGAGCGTTGCGCTGATACTCACTTTCACCCACCTGCCTGAACAAGCCGGCGCCGCTGACATCGCGCTTGGCTTTGCCGGCTCGCTGCTTCGCGTGGGCTTGGGTGTCGCTGCTTTGTACACCACCGTGGTTTGCTTGGGTTTGCTGCTCAATGTGGCCACCCGCAATTCGCGCTTTTTTCACAAGCATATTGAAGTGGCACCCGAAGTGCGTTTTGAGCCGGTTGCATTGCCCACCGTTGTAAAAGCACTGCGCCATGAAATCTTGGCGAACATTAAATCTTTCTGGTATTTGTTTCCCTGGCAAAACCGCACCGGCATTGTGGAAGGTTGCCCGCAAGCCAGCCAAGCGCGTGCAAACACCACACCGGTACTTTTGGTGCACGGCTTCATGTGCAACGCCGGTGTATGGAACACCCTACGCCCGCATTTGCAACGCCGCGGCATTACCAGCCACAGCATTACTTGCAACCCTTTGGGTGGCGACATTGACGACTTCGCCCACATGATGCACACCGCTGTGCTTGAACTGCAACGGCGCACTGGCAGCCAGAAAGTCCGCATGATAGGCCACAGCATGGGCGGCCTGATGATACGGGCTTACGTGAAACACTATGGCGAGCAACACATTGAATCCGCCCTTTGTTTGGGCGCTCCCCACCAAGGCACCATTTACTCGCTCGGTGGCCAAGGTATTTGCGCCAAGCAAATGAATCTGGGCAACCCGTGGTTAATGTCCATGACCCGCTCTAAAGCTGACATCGCGTTTCGCCGCAAGCTCACCAACATTTGCACCACGCTGGAAGACATTGTGCAACCGGCTTCGTCTGCCGCTCTGCCCGGCGCCCGCAACTGGATGGTGTCACACTGCGGACACACCGTAATGCCGGCTGACAAGGGCATTATTGCGCTGATTGACACATGGTTGGAAGAAGTTGTTCTGGAAGAAAGTACGCAGGAGGAATACGCAGCGCTTGCGGCTTGAAATACTTAAAATACAAGACCACCGCACTTCGGAAGGCCCGCTAGACCCAGTCCTCAACCCTCAGGCCCGGCACCCCAGAAAACTTACCCACATTGTTGGTCACCAAGGTGCAGCTTTGTGACAGCGCATGGCCCGCTATAGCAGTGTCGTCACCACCAATTGGCGTGCCTAGGGACTCCAAGGCTTTTTTGATGCGGGCGGCCTCTTCCACCGCGTGACGGTCCCAAGGCAACACCTCATCGACTCGGCTTACAAACTCATGGACCACCTGTATCAATTTAGGAGAGGTTTTTTTGTTGTTGGCCCCGTAAAGCAATTCTGCGTAGGTAATGGCCGAGAGCACTATTCGATGTTTGGCCTGCACCTCATCTTGCAAGCGAACCAAGACATTCTGTGGGTGCTCTCGAATGATGAAGGAGCAGATATTGGTGTCCAACATGAACACTTTTTTCAAAGCACAACCCTCCCGTCTCGAATGACCTCAGGCCGTTCAAGCAGAAAATCGGCATCGGCGCTCTCCAAGGCAGCAAAGCTTGTTCAACTTTTACGGGCTGGGCGCAAAATCAGTGCGTCGCCCTCGCGGGAGATTTCAAGATCTGAAACCCCTTCAAACTCAAATTCTTTGGGCAAACGAATCGCTTGATTCCTGCCATTTTTAAACAAGGAAACCATTCTCATTGTCTGCGCTCCTTTTGGTTTTCATCAACACCAATAAGCTCACAGGAGCACAGGCATATGCCAAGCATATGTCAATGACTGTCTGGCACTGTTGAGTTTGCGTAGGAGCTTCAAATTGAACCGAAAATCTGCCAATGCAATTTGTTAGCTCGATGCCTTGGCTTTTCTGGCCGCCGCCAACTGAGCTTGCAGGGCATCAATGCGGTTGTGATTGTCTTCTGAGCCTATGTAGCTTCTGAAAAGCCACTCTTGCGTACGCATTGACATGTCCAGGTCTTGTGACAACACCACATTGGAAAGACGCTTGGTTTCGGCCAGACAACCGCGGTCATAGCTTGCCATTTCCTTGGCAATCTGCCCCACTGAACTCAGCAGTTCACCCTCTGGAAACACCTTGCTGACATACCCCATGCGTTCGGCTTCGGCAGCGTCATAAATACGGCCGGTCAGCGCCACTTCCTTGGCGCGACCCATGCCGATAATGCGCCACAAAGGATCCACGATGGGAGTGAGCGACAACACAATTTCACGCTGCCCGAACTTCGCACGACTGGAGGCATACCGAATGTCGCACATCATGGTGAGATCAAAACCACCAGCTATGGCCGCACCACCCACAGCGCAAATTACCGGTTGCTCGCAGAACAAAATGGCACGGTAGGCGCGGTGAAACAAGGCCGTGTAGGCCTCGTTGCTGACCTTCTCAAGTTTGCGGATTTCATTGAGGTCAAAGCCCGCAGAAAAATAGCGCTCGCCACCGGTGAACACAATCACATGCACATCTTCACGCGTGTTCAAGTGACCAAACATGGCGGTCACTTCTTCCAGTACATCCGGCGCAAGGGCGTTGCCCTTGTCGGGCCGGTTAATGGTGACGGTGGCCACTTTGTCAGCCACATCCAGCAACAGGTGTTGAAAATCCATAAACAGTTCATTCATTAAAAAGGTTAGGAACCATAGGCAATACTGCTTGCCACCATCACACCTTTTGGGTGTGATGGAGAAGTCTAACCGAATTCAGAATGTGTCAAAGTTGTCGATGGATGAGGCCGCCGCCTTTCTCTCAAAATGTGCTGGCGAATTAACCACCTTGGCCCTGGGTACAGGCGCATCTTCAAACAAATTGTGGTGTGTGTTGCGCCCCTCGTTTTGCTGTCCTGCTGCAGGGGTCCCGACCACAAAAAATGACATCAGTACCATCAGGTGTCTGGCCTGATTGCTCATTTCCTCTGCAGTTGCAGACAACTCTTCTGAAGCCGCTGCATTTTGCTGGGTTTGCTGATTCATGCTGTTCATTGCAGAGTTAATTTGCTCCACACCATTGGCCTGTTCAGTGGAGGCTGCTGAAATTTCCTGAACCAGGTCAGAGGTGCGGTTAATGCCGGGCACTATGCGTTGCAATACCTCACCGGCTTTCTCCGCCGTTTTAACGCTCGCCGTCGCCAGAGTGCCAATTTCCTGAGCCGCTTTCTGCGAACGCTCCGCCAGTTTTCTAACCTCCGTGGCAACCACCGCAAAGCCTTTGCCGTGCTCACCGGCCCTGGCCGCTTCAATGGCGGCATTCAACGCCAGTAAATTGGTCTGGTAGGCAATGTCGTCAATGATGCTGATTTTCTCGGCAATTTCCTGCATGGCCTGCATGGTTTGGTGCACGGCAACACCGCCCTCTTTCGCCTCGGTTGAAGCTTTGGCGGCAATTTGATCGGTCACTCTGGAATTGTCGCTGTTCTGGCGAATGGAACCCACCATTTCTTCAACAGAGGCGGAGATCTCCTCAACACCCGCCGCTTGCGAACTGGCGCTGTTTGAAATGGCCACGGAAGTGCGGCTGATTTCCTGTGCTGCAAGGTTCAGGTGGGTAGCGTTTTGTCTGACTTCGGTGATCACTTCTGCCAGTTTTTTAATGGTGACGTTGACATTGGTTTTTACCTCACCAAGCAAGCCCTGATATTCCCCGCGTATTTTTTTGCTCATGTCGCCTTCAGACAAGGCAGAAAACACGGACACCACTTCCTTCAAACTTTCATATGGTTTTTCCATAATGACCTTGGCCTCTTGCACCGCATCAGACACCCGCTTTTTCTCGCCGGGTAAGTCTGCCATGCTGTCAGAGAACTGCCCTCTGGAATACTGGCTTATCAGGTCCACCATGCGCATTTTTACATCAATGTGCGCCTGTACCATGTCGTTCACATTTTTCGCCATGGCCTTGAACTGACCGGAAAATTTCGACTCATCAATTTTGTGGGAAATAATGCCGAACTGGTTGTGCTGCACGCTCATTTGCGCTTGCTCTGCAACAAACTTCGCCAATTCAGTGGCATTGAATTCCATAATTGATTTGGCGGCCTGCACCGCATCAGACACCCGCTTTTTCTCGCCGGGCAACACCGCCATGGTGTCAGAAAACACGCCGCTGGAATACTGCGTGACCAAATCAACCATGCGCATTTTTACATCGATGTGTGCCTGCACCATGTCATTTACATTTTTCGCCATTTCCCTGAACTGGCCGGAAAATTTCGACTCATCAATTTTGTGCGAAATAATGCCGAACTGGTTGTGCTGCACGCTCATTTGCGCTTGCTCGGCAACAAACTTCGCCAATTCAGTCGCGTTGGATTCCATGATTGACTTGGCTGCCTGCACAGCATCGGACACCCGCTTTTTCTCGCCGGGCAACACCGCCATAGTGTCAGAAAATACGCCGTTGGAATACTGCGTGACCAAATCCACCATGCGCATTTTTACATCGATGTGCGCCTGTACCATGTCGTTCACATTTTTCGCCATGGCCTTGAACTGGCCGGAAAATTTCGACTCATCAATTTTGTGCGAAATAATGCCGAACTGGTTGTGCTGCACGCTCATTTGCGCCTGCTCGGCAACAAACTTCGCCAATTCAGTGGCATTGAATTCCATAATTGACTTGGCCGCCTGCACCGCATCAGACACCCGTTTTTTCTCGCCAGGCAACACCGCCATGGTGTCAGAAAACACGCCGCTGGAATACTGCGTCACCAAATCCACCATGCGCATTTTTACATCAATGTGTGCCTGCACCATGTCATTCACGTTTTTCGCCATGTCCCTGAACTGACCAGCGAATTTCGACTCATCAATTTTGTGGGAAATAATGCCGCATTGGTTGTGCTGCACGCTCATTTGCGATTGGGCCTCAACAAACGCATCCAGGTTTTTCGCTTTCAGGTTGTTTTCGGTCTCAAGTTCCGCCACTTTCGCCAGCAAGGCGTTCATCGCCTTTTTTACCGCCAGCGACATTTCAAGTTGCGCGCCCTCAAGTCCAGAGGTGTCACACTCAAAGGTTTTCGGGAACACACCATTTTCAATTTGTAACAACAAACGGTTGGAGCACTCTGTCATCTGTTTGAAGCGACCCGAAAAAACCATGTCAAATGCACCCATCACAAGACCTCCTTAGGTCAGTCAAACCACACGACTTGCGAACAATTCCCAAGCCTGCAGCAAAGCGAAAACATTGTTCACACGACTGCCCTGTTTTGGCAGATTCAACGGCCAAGATAGAGCGCCGACCACCCCTTAAAAAGCAGATAATTTATGAAAGACACTCTCAAAAAACCTGAACATGAGCGGACCCTTCAACTACAAGCATCTCTACTATTTTTGGGTGGTGGCAAAAGAAGGCGGCATTTCGCGTGCCGCACATCGCCTTGAAATGGCGGTTCAAACCGTGAGCGCACAAGTGCGGGAACTGGAACGTTCTTTGGGCTATGCGCTGTTCAAACCTGCGGGGCGTGGTTTGGTTCTGACGGAAGCCGGTCTGGCTGCCCTGCAGCAGGCAGACCAGATTTTCCAGTTGGGTGAAGCGCTGCCGGCCAAGGTCAGGGATGCCATGAGCCTGCCTTCCCTGCGCTTGGCTGTGGGTATCTCAGAAGGTATTCCGAAATTGGTGGGGCATCGCCTGTTGCAACCCGCCTTGGAAGAACCCAACTTGCGTCTGCTTTGCCGCGAGGGTGCATTTGATGACTTGCTGGGCGAGCTTGCCCTGCACCGTTTGGACATTGTGCTGTCAGACCGCCCCGCCCCCAGCACCGCCAACATCAAGTTGTACAGCCACCCGGTGGGGTCTTCAAAAATTGCCTGGTACGGTTGTTCCGCACTCATCAAGCCCCTGAAAAAACACTTTCCAACCAGCCTGACAGACGCCCCTGTGCTGCTGCCGACTGTGAACAATGCAGTGCGCGCACGGCTGGATCACTGGTTTGAACAGCACGCAGTACAGCCGAGGATTGTGGGGGAATTCGAAGACAGCGCCCTGCTGAAAATATTCGGCGCTGGCGGCATGGGCATTTTCCCGGTCGCAGAATGGGTGCACGATGATTTGCTGGAACACTACGCGGTGGAACGTTTGGGCGTGTGCGATGGCGTGATGGAGCACTTCTACGTGGTGGGCACGGAAAAGAAGGTGCAACATCCGCTCGTGCAGCGGTTGTTGTCTTGAATTTTTACGTGGGAAAAAGGCAGTTCAGGTTGTGTGCCGAACCGCCTTGAGAAACGCTCAAAGCATGAAGTCGGCCGATGAAAGGTCTATGACCCCCACCAGTCGGATCTCGAAGTCTGGCATTCCATCACCGTTCACCTCGCCCTGCACCAAGGTGTAGTTCTCAACGCTATTTTTGCTGAAACGTAACTGGGCGCACTTATCTTTACTAAACTCGAGACTCCCGCCAAATACGAATGCCTGGTCACCTGACAACTTTGTATCGGCGTCAATCAACCTCAAATCGATTTTATCGACACCCTTTGAAAAGTCTTGTATGCAGTCGCCTTTCGCGCTGGCCAAAACGACGTCAAATTTGAAGATATCCCTACCTCCGCCACCCTCCAAAGTGTCGGAACCTGCGTTGCCCGACAAAATGTCGTTGCCATCACCGCCCGCTAGCACATCATTGCCTGCACCACCGTCAAGCACATCATCGCCTGCGCCGCTCATGAGCGTATTGTTTGCCGCATTGCCTACAAGGTAATTGTTCAGTTCATTACCTGTTCCTTTGGTGGCCAAGGCGCCCGTGAGCAACAAGTTCTCCAGATTCCCTCCCAAGGTGAAGCTCACTGACGACAGTACGCTGTCAGTTCCTTCGTCGCTAACTTCAAAGAGAAAATCTTGCGTGCTGTCCACCACATAGGTGTCGTTTCCAGCTTTACCAGCCAAAATGTCTACGCCGTTGCCGCCGTCAAGGCTGTCATTGCCATTTCCGCCTGACAGCGCATCATTACCGTCACCACCCGACAAAGTATCGCTACCCTCACCGCCGCTGAGCGTGTCGTTTCCTGCGTCACCAAATAAACGATCGGAGCCGGTACCACCCTCAAGAAAATCATTTTGCGAACCACCATACAGGGTGTCATTACCGTATCCACCCTGTACTGTATCGTTGCCTGCGCCACCGTAAATTATGTCGTTGCCTGCGCCACCGTCAATGATGTCGCTGCCGTTACCGCCTCTGAGTGTGTCGCCGCCGGCCCAACCGGAGATAACGTCATTGCCAACGCCCCCCTTCAAGCTGTCATTTCCTTTTGTGCCAATTATTTTTTGATTGTTTGACGGGGTCATGAAGGCAGCTTTCTAAAGTGGTTGGATTACACTTTTTGATACTGCCGGCAAGCCGCAATTGGATGTGCTGGATGAGAAATACCCAAGCATCTGCTGAGAAAGTCCTTGGGGAGGCAATTAAGAGAGATCTTTTTTAAGAGAGATCTTTTCAAACACCCCAAAAGCCAAAAAGCCCCACGTATTTCTACGTGGGGCTTAGCATTTTGGCTCCCCGACCTGGACTCGAACCAGGGACCTGCGGATTAACAGTCCGTCGCTCTACCGACTGAGCTATCAGGGAACAGAGAACGAAATTATAACCATATTTTTTTTCTTTGCAAATCGGGGTAGCTTGGGTAACACCACCCTCCCCGCAAACCCAGTCCCCGCCTCATTTTTTAAAAAACGGCTGAAAAAAAACAACGGAGTTTCAAAAATTTACAGAAAAGTCAAGTCTGGTTATTTTTTTTAATGCCTTAGATAATACGTCTTTAGCGAAACCACTTTTCCGACGATGTCTCCGGGTTTTATAACCTTCCCTGGTAGTCCTTTCCAGCTGTATCAGCCCTATGCGCCCGCTGGCGATCAGCCCGCAGCCATAGACGCGCTCGTACAAGGCATTGACGACGGCCTGCTTTTCCAGACCCTGTTGGGCGTAACCGGCTCCGGTAAAACGTTCACCATGGCCAATGTCATCGCACGAACCGGCAAACCGGCGTTGGTGCTGGCACCCAATAAAACGCTGGCGGCGCAGTTATATTCGGAAATGCGCGAGTTTTTTCCGAACAACGCGGTGGAATATTTCGTCAGTTACTACGATTACTACCAGCCTGAGGCCTATGTGCCCAGCCGCGACCTGTTCATTGAAAAAGATTCTTCCATCAATGAGCACATTGAACAAATGCGCTTGTCGGCCACAAAAAGCCTGATGGAGCGGCGCGACACCATTATTGTCGCAACCGTGAGCTGCATCTATGGCATAGGTAACCCAAGCGATTACCACGCCATGATCATGACCTTGCGCCACCGCGACAAAATCGGTCAGCGCGACATCTTGCAACAACTCATCACCATGCAGTACAAGCGCAATGAGATGGAATTTACCCGCGGCACGTTCCGCGTCCGGGGCGACACCATCGATATTTTTCCGGCAGAACACGCCGAGCTGGCACTGCGCATTGAACTGTTCGACGATGAAATCGACAGCCTTCAGTTGTTTGACCCACTGACCGGCAAAATTCGGCAAAAAATACCGCGGTTCACCATTTATCCGAGCTCTCATTATGTTACGCCGCGCGAAACCGTGCTTCGGGCAGTGGAAACCATCAAGGTGGAACTGCGCGAACGCTTGAATTTCTTCCAGAAGGAAAGCAAGCTGGTCGAGGCGCAGCGTTTGGAGCAGCGCACCCGGTTTGATCTGGAATTGCTGGCAGAACTTGGATTTTGCAAGGGCATTGAAAATTATTCACGGCATTTGTCTGGTGCTGCGCCGGGCGACCCACCTCCAACCTTGGTGGACTACCTGCCGCGCGACGCGATGATGATCATTGACGAAAGCCACGTCACCATCGGCCAGTGCGCCGGCATGTACAGGGGTGACCGTTCCCGCAAGGAAACGCTGGTGGACTATGGCTTTCGCCTGCCATCGGCCCTAGACAACCGGCCGCTCAAATTTGAAGAATTCGAAGGTAAATTGCGGCAAACCGTGTTTGTGTCGGCCACACCGTCGGCCTACGAACACGAGCATTCCGGGCAAATTGTAGAACAGGTG
>JAJTDO010000106.1 GCA_021300475.1 Burkholderiales bacterium
AAACTATGCGTTTGCTGACAAAGCAGCCGGTGAGAACAAGGCCATCACAATGTCGGGCTTGAGCCTGACAGGTTTGGATGCCTTGAACTATCAACTTCGCTTGCCCAGCAACCTAGTGGCCAACATCAGCAAGGCCGATTTGGCCGTGACCGGTGTCACCGCTTTGAACAAGGTGTATGACGCCACCACAACTGCAGTGCTGACCGGTACTGCAACAGTCCGACCTTTGCTGACAGACGATGTCACCATCACAGCAAACGGGGTTGGAACCTTCATCAACAAAAATGTGGGCGATGGCAAAACCATCAGCGTCGCAGGCTTCACTGTTTCCGGTGCAGACGTACTGAACTACAACCTGTTGCAACCCACGGGGTTGACCGCCAACATCACCAAGGCAGACCTGGCGGTGACGGGTGTCACCGCTTTGAACAAAGTGTATGACGCGACAACAACTGCAGTACTGACCGGCACGGCAACGGTTCAACCCTTGCTGACAGACGATGTCACCATCACAGCAAACGGGGTTGGAACCTTCGTCAATAAAAATGTGGGCGATGGCAAAACCATCAGCGTCGCAGGCTTCACTGTTTCCGGTGCAGACATACTGAACTACAACCTGCTGCAACCCACAGGCTTATTGGCCAACATCACAAAAGCCGATTTGAATATTTCCGGTTTGTCTGCCGCCAATAAAGTGTACGACGCCACCACCAGCGCGGTGGTCACCGGCAGCGCAAGCATCACACCCTTGCTGACGGATGCTGTGAGTTTGTTGGGAACCGCAAACTATGCGTTTGCTGACAAAGCAGCCGGTGAGAACAAGGCCATCACAATGTCGGGCTTGAGCCTGACAGGTTTGGATGCCTTGAACTATCAACTTCGCTTGCCCAGCAACCTTGAGCGGGTCGCCTGCGGTCAATGCCTTGTTGCAGGATCAGCTTGCACTGACTGGTAACGGCATTGCCCAATTCGTAAGCCCCGCGGTAGGACAGAATAAAGCCGTGCGGATTTCCGGTTTTTCTCTGGCCGGAGTTGATGGTCAAAATTATGCTCTTCAACTGCCGATGGATTTGCGTGCAAGCATATTACCGCCTGCAGACAAGTCAAATATTTTGGTCACCACAGCGCCAACACCTAAAATATTAGACGCGCCACCAAGTGGTTCAAGTGCCAGCTCTCCAAACCCCGTGCTTGCCGTCGCTGCGTTGAAAAAAAGCGAAAATGAAGTGCTGGCGATGCCTGCAGGCAGTTCGCCGAAATCTCTTGCTCTGGCCCCATCTGCTGCCGCATCAAGTTTAGATGCGCCCGTTGTAATGGTTGCCAAAACCACCAAGGAGAGTCTGATTCTGGATCGTGCTGACAACAAGGGTTTTTTGTCTGTGATTCGTTTTGAAGACATCGGTCTGCCCGCTCAGGCACCTGCATTGTTTAACTTGCCAAGCGATACTTTCATACATTCGGAGGAGGGGACTCAAGTACCAGTTCAAGTCAAAATGGCCGATGGTTCACGCTTGCCTGACTGGCTGACCTACGACCCAAATTCGCGCAGTATTTCAATTTCAGGTGCCCCTGTTAAAGCGCCCATTGAAGTTAGCGTAATTGGCAAAGACCGACAAGGCAAAGAGGCCAGTACCTTGCTGCGATTTGTACCGCAAGGCAATTAAAGGAGTTGCACCGCATGTCGTTGGATCTGCAAATACGCGGCTTGCTTGAAGCCATCAAGGCAAAAGGCGCCAAACATTTTGAGGACATGTCGCCCGCAGAGGCGCGGTTGGCTGCCGGTTCTTTTGTGAAGCTGCAAGGTGCAGGGCAAGCTGTGGCAGAGGTGAGCGATCATTTGGTTCCCGTTACAGGCGGGCAAATTCCTGTGCGCATATACAAACCCGCTGCATCAGGGTCGCATCCTGTTTTGTTTCATTACCACGGGGGCGGTTTTGTGATTGGCGACATTCATTTGTTGGACGCTGTTTCTCGGCAGCTCTGCAATGTCAGTCAGGCCGCCGTTGTGGCTGTGGGGTACCGCAAGGCACCGGAACACCGGTTTCCAACGGCTGCTGAAGACGCCTACAGCGCATTGCTTTGGACTGTGTCACATGCTGAACGCTTGGGTTTGAATGCGAAAAAACTGGTTGTGTTGGGCGACAGTGCAGGCGGAAATCTGGCCACTGTTGTAAGTCAGTTGGCAAGAGACAGGGCCGGCCCGCCCATTGCGGCTCAGGTGTTGATCTATCCATTGGTGGACATTCATGGAACTTACGAATCCTATGAAAAATTCGGTGACGGATACTTTCTCACAACCAGAACCATGGCCTGGTTTGCCGATCAGTACGTGCCTGAGCCTGACATGCGCAAGCACCCCATGGTGTCGCCTTTGTATGCAAATTTGCAAGGTTTGCCGCCCGCCTTGATTGTCTCAGCCGGATATGACCCCTTGTGCGACCAGAATGCTGCCTATGCCGATGCCTTGGAGCGGGCAGGTGTTCACGTAGCGCATTGGGAAAACCCGTCGATGATTCACGGGTTTTTCTGGATGGGTGGTGTCATTGAACACACATCAAATGTAATGATGAACATCGGCTTTCACATTCAAAAACACTGGGCCCGGTGTTAGTATTTTCCTTTAAATCAAACGATTGGTCTTTTCGCCATTGAACGCCTCTCGAAATTTGGATCATTACGGCAGTTTTCTGCCTGAAACGCTGATCGCGCACTCAATGGCGGGGCGGCTTCTACCCGCACAACAGGCGTTTGCCATTGAGGGTCAGGGCGTTCTTTTGTTTGCCGACATTTCAGGCTTTACCGCCTTGGCTGAGCGCTTTGCCCGCAATCCTCAAGTCGGTGCGGAGCAACTCACCGATTTGTTGAATTATTATTTCGATGGCCTTATTGAGCAAGTCACCAGTCACGGTGGTGACATCGTCAAGTTTGCCGGCGACGCCATGCTGATTCTCTGGAGTGCAACTTCCGGGCAGCAGGCGCAGTTGTTTGCCGAAAGTGCAGTGGCCTGTGCACACGCCCTTCAGTCGGTGATGTCTGATTATTCAGGTCAGCGCGGCGAGTCTTTGTCCATGAAGGTGGCCGTGAGTGCCGGTCAGATTCGTCAAGTGTACTTGGGCGGTCTGCTGGACAGGCGCGAAATGATTCTAACAGGTGGTGCCATTGCTGAGTTGGGTCATGCCAACGACCACGCCAAGCCCGGTGACGTGATTGTGTGTGACTCGGCGCAAGCCTTGCTTTTAAAGTCTGGCGACCGCACCAGCGCGCAAGCCAAAAAAATAACAACCGGCAATGCCCCGCAGCGTCTGCACATCACTGAGTCGATCTTGCAGGAGGTCAGGCCCTTCATACCCGCAGCGATCCGCAAGGCGCTCGATGCCGATCAGGCCGACTGGATCAGCGAGAACCGTCAGGTCTCCTTGCTGTTTGTAAATCTTGGCGATTTTTCTCAGGCGCTTCCCATTGATCTTGCACAAAGTGCCATGCAGGCCATGCAGATGGCCTTGTACCGTTTTGAAGGCAGTCTTAATAAAATCAGTGTGGATGATAAAGGTGTTTCTTTGCTGGCGGCGCTCGGCATGCCGCCGTTTGCGCATGCAGACGACCCCTTGCGTGCCGTTCAGGCTGCAAAGGCCATTTATGAAGCCTTGCTGGGTTTGGGGCTTACAAGTTGTATCGGTGTAACCACCGGCCGGGTATTCTGCGGTGTTGTGGGCAGCCCTTTGCGGCGAGAATATACCTTGATGGGCGATATCGTAAATTTGTCGGCCCGCTTGATGCAGGCCGCCTCCAAGGTCAAGGAGGGTTTGCCTGTCGTTGTGGATGAAGCCACCTGGCGCGGGGCGCGCCACGTGTTGGCGTTTGAGCCGGAAAATGCATTGAAGCTCAAAGGCAAATCCGAGCCGGTTGCCAGTTACCAACTGGCGCCTGCCGCACCTGCCTCTGTGCTGGCTGATTTCATTGCCAGCAAAGGCCCAGTGCTGGGTCGAGACCATGAATTACTAGAATTGCGGGCTGTGGGGCGGCGTGTCTTTGACGACAAACGCAGTTATTTGTTGGAGTTGCTTGGTGAAGTGGGCAGTGGCAGAACCAAGTTGAGCGAGGGCGTGTTGCCTGATTTGCGCCGCCAAGGTTTTTTCATCGTGATTGCGCAGTGCACCGCCATGCAGCGGCAAACGCCGTGGGCCTTGTGGCAATCGGTTTTTAAATCCCTGTTGCTGCCTGGTGTCGGCACTGACCTGCCATCGGCTGAACTGCGCCGTGAGGTCATGAGTCGCTTTCCCAATGAACTGCGTCTGCTGGAACTGTCCCCCTTGCTTGAGGCTGTCATACCCGCTGACTGGCCGGACAACCGGCACACCGAAGGCCTGTCTGGTGAGGCGCGCGCAAAAGCCACCGCCGGTTTCTTGCAATCGCTTTTTATGACGCTCTCTCAACTAAAGCCTTTGTGTTTGTGGTTGCGTTCGGTTGAATGGATGGACAGGGCGTCTGCAGAGTTGTGCAATGCCGTGTTGAAAAGCAGTGCCAATACTTTGTTGCTGTGCAACCGCGATGCGGGATTTAGTGATGCCGGATTCTGGTCTCTGGTGGGCGCCGGGCTTGATGAGCAAACCGCCACCATCAGTTTGCCTCCTTTATTGCCTGAAGTGCTTCTTCAAATTGCCTGTCAGGTCACAGCTTGTGAAAAACCACCGTTAAAAGCGGCACAGGTTATTGCAGACCGAGCCAATGGTTCGCCCCTCTACGCCATTCAAATTTTAAGCGCCTTGCTCGACAACATTGATTCTGACGGCAGCGGCCAACTCCCAGCCTCCATTGAGGGTTTGATTGTTTCCCGTATCGACAAACTGCCGCCGGACGTCAGTCTCTCCGGCAAGCTTGCCGCCGTTGTAACCCAGGCCATTGAACTGGAAAGGGTGCAGGCCATTCATCCTGCAAACCCGGATCTGGAAAAATTACAGTCGGATTGCCTGCGGCTGACATCAGCCGGGTTTTTGAACGTTGCCCGAGGTTCTGACAGTTCAAATTCAGCCAGTGTCAGGTTTGCCAATGCCCCCACGCAACATGCCTTCTACGGTCTGGTGCCTGCGGTACAACGCAGATCCTTGCACCAACAACTTGCCACGTCCATGGAAGCACAGGTTTCGACGGGAACTCAAAGGCTCGAGCAATTGGCCTATCACTGGCTGAAGGCTTGCGAAACCCCTTTTAGCGCCAGCAAGGAAGATCTCAGCCTGTGCGCGGAAAGGGCCTGTTTCCATACCTTGGCACAGGCCAAGCGAAATACACGTTTGGGTGCCATGCTGGAAGCTGAATTGCAGTTTCAGCAACTGATTGCCTTGTGCGAACAATTGCAGTTACCGCATTTGCAGGAGTTTCAAATTGATGCCCTGCTGGGCATCAGCACGGTGCGTGCATCGCGTTTTGGCTGGGCCGACAATGGCGCAGCAGAGGCCTTGGACAAAGCTCGCCACCTTTGCACGCAGTCGAACCGGCGCTCAGCGGTTTTCAATGCCACCCGTGGTCTGTGGCAAATCAAGGTAGGGCGTTCAGAGTATGAGGCCAGCCTGAAACTGGCGCATGAGCTGATTGAGTTTGCCCAACTCACACCCGAAACAGACGGTTCTCGAAATGCCATGTTGGCGGAGTCAAAGCGGGCCTTGGGGACAAACTATTTCTGGATAGGCGAGTTTCCCAACGCAAAAATCTATTTGAACCACGCCTTGTCCAGCGAGGCGGGTGACGAGTCTGCCGCACTGGACCTGACGCAGGACACCGAGGTTTCTGCCCGCGGCATGTTGGCCTGGACGCTGGCAGTGCTGGGCGAAAAAGTCGAGGCGCTGAAAC
>JAJTDO010000041.1 GCA_021300475.1 Burkholderiales bacterium
TTCAACACAGGTGCCTTGTCTCTGATTGTGGGTCAAATGTTTACCGGGTTATTGCTCCGTTTTCGTCTGGTTTTAAAACTTACGCAGACCCGCCAGGCGATTTTTGATCTGAACATGAGCCCCAACAGTCTGGAAATTACCTTTTGCATCCGCAAAGTCAATGGCCGTGAACTGGGCGCTTCTTTTGGAGTAGGGCCTAACACTCTTTTGCTTTCGGCCGGTGTGATGCTCAACGTGACGGCCTCCAAACATGAAAGTGGTCGGCTTGACGGTGTCTGCCTCAGAATTCCGCGCTATCCGCAGGGCGATGCATTTGTCAGGCAAAGGGCGCAAGCCTTGATGAGCCTTTTGTTGGTTGAGCGCCCCGCCGGCTCAACGCCGTTGCTTGAGGAAATACTGCAGCGTTTTCCAGAGGTGTCGGTGGGTCGCTTGGGCAATGCTGTGGAAGATCGCCACAGCAGTGCCATTGAACTGGAGTTCGGGGTTGGTGTCGGCGTCTCGCACATCCGTGCCCTTGGCCACACCTCGTTGTACGCTGAGCGTGAATGGTCGCGCTCAGAGCGGTCCAACAGTCTGGGCGGGCAGCTTTGCGCTGAAAAACTTCGCAAGCGCACGCGTGGTGAGGTGGGCATTACGGCGCAGATCCGTGTCGGTTCCAAGGAAGCTTTAGGCGCCACCAACAGCCTTGCCGTCAGTCCGGGTACCCTGGCCGGGCTGTCCATGGACTTGGCCAGTGCCAGCGTTCAGGTGCGCCGAGAGGTGTTCAAGCAGGGCGCAACGTTTTCAAACAAATCTTTTTTTGAAGTGGAATATGCGCATCATTCAGACTTTGAACGTGCACAGGCGCTGTTGGGGGAAACTGAAGTCGTCAGTCCATTGCTAAAACCACGGACTCACCAAACCGCCCTGCCCCCAGGCACGCGCTTGAGCTACGCGCGACGCCACGAGCTAAAACCCGATGTGCAGCTTTGGGTGAATCAGTTGGAGTCGCTGCGAATTCTGTTTTCTCTACCTGAAAATGGCAAGCCGCCGCGCCAATCCGTTTTAGCGCTGATTACCAAAACCCAGGCGCATGCGTTGTCCACCCCTGAAAACTATCGGCTGACGTCTTTGCGCAGCTATTTGAAAACCGACCGCCGAAGCCGTTTCGGCCTGAATCTGGCGGCCATACTGGAAACAGCCTGTGGCGCCCAATCTACTGTTCTCTTGAAGTCTTCCACTTGCTAATATAAAACCCGTTAATTTGACGTGAGTGTTTGTATGCCCAAGTCTTCACAATCCCGGCAATTGTGTTTGCAGCGAGACGGCCTTGAGTTGTCCGCTCAATTGCACGGACCTGCCGATGCACCCTTGGTAATGCTGGTGCATGGCTTCCCGGACACACCGCATGGCTGGTCTGGGGTGTTGCCCCCTCTCTTGGCGGCAGGTTACCAAGTGTTGGTGCCTTGGTTGCGTGGTTACACAGCCGAGTCGGTGGACCGCTCGCAAGCCTATGGCTTGCTCAGTGCCGCTGGCGATTTACAGGCTTGGCATGAATTGCTGGGTTCACCGCCCCTACACTTGGTGGGGCACGACTGGGGCGCGGTACTGGCCATGACTTGGGCAGGTCTGGACGATTCCGCCCTGTGTACCGTCAGCCTGTTGGCCATACCGCCCGTGCCCGGTCCGAGCCGTCTGTGGCCTGCAGTTAAAACCTTGCCGCAGCAATTGCGTTTGTCTTCTTACATTGCGTTGATGCAGTCTGAATGGGCGCCTGCCCTGATTTGCAGGAACAACACCCAGTATTTGCGCGACTTGTGGAAACGCTGGTCGCCTGGTTGGGCTTTCACGGAAGAACAGTTCGAACCCACCCGTCAGGTGTTCTCTGACCCCTTGAACGCATGGGCTGCCACCCGTTACTACCGCTCGCTGTTCACCCTGAGCCAGCCTGACACACGGTTGGCGTTGCAATGTCTTGTGACACCCTTGAAGGTACCCACTCTGGCCATGGCGGGTTTGAACGATGGCTGCGTGGGTATTGAGTTTCACAAGGCCCTGTTGCAGGCATCAGCGTTTTCGGGTGGGCTGACAGTGGCCCACCTGCCGGATTGCGGCCATTTCCTGCAAGCTGAAAAACCGGAAGAAGTTGCTCGCGCGTTGCTCTCGCATTTTGCAAATCATTGTCATAAGGCTACATATTGATACATTCATTGCGCTTTTTACCGAGTAACGTCTCCTGATTATGGTGTGGAATTCAGGTGATTTAAGGTGAGTCGTTCGAATAAAAATCCGAGCAGTGCATGGGTGAGTCGTTTTTCTTTAATATCCGCCGTGTTGCTTGGATTGGCAGGGTGCGGAAGCGAGTCATCAGGCCCCACATCAGCAACCACCACCACGGTCAGTGGCTCTGGCGGTAGCGGTGGCTCTGGCGGCGGCGGTACTGTAGGTAGCAGCAGTACATCACCGAGCAGTGCTTCAGGCACCGGTGCCATGTTCACAAAAGACAGCACGGCTGCTTTGGTCAGTACAGCCTACCAATTTGATGTGAACATCGACACGCCTGACGGCACCAATATTGTGGCCACCGTGTTTGTGCCCAGAGTGCCCAAAGGTGTTGCCATTCCTTTGTTGTTGCACTCCCACGGTTTTGGCGGGAGTCGGGTCAAATCCTTGAATTTCGATGAAAAAACGCAAACATCTGAAGAAAACCAGGATGTGATGGTGATGGCCTACAACCAGGCTCCCACGGTTACCCAAACGGGTATGGCGGGTTCAACAGCGCCCTTGGTGCCAGTTTTTTCAAGACAGGGTTGGTATGTGATTTCTTACGACCAGCGCGGCCATGGAGATTCAGGTGGCAAAGTGGCCATCATGGATCCAAAAAAAGAGGGCGAAGATTACAAAGCGGTTTTAAACTGGGCAGAGCAAAACTTGCCACATTTGGCCTACAGGCTCAAAAACGGTGTTCCTGACCCTGTCATCGGGGCTGTGGGTAGAAGTTATGGTGGTGCCTACCAACTGATGGGCATGGGCGTAGACAACCGCGTTGACGCCATTTTGCCTGGCGGCACCTGGTATGACCTGCGCTACAGCTTGAACCCCGGTGGTGTTCCGAAAAGCGCCTACCTTGACGGTCTGGTGGCATCGGGTGCCCAAAGCAACCGCGGTCGTTATGAGGACTACATTCTTTCAGGTTTGGTGGACACCAATACCTCGGGAACTGTGAATGCAACCACCGTGGCCACCTTGGGTGCCCATGGCACTGTAGCGTATTGCGATGGTGGTAGAACCGCGTCTATTGACGGTTTCATGACACAAAAAAGCGTGCCGGCCTTTTTTATACAAGGCGCGCGCGATGTGTTGTTTAACTTGAATGAAAGCGTTCAAAATTATGAGTGTTATTTCCGCGCCAACCCGAACGCAAAAATGTTGTTTGCCAAGTATGGTCATTCTCTGGATGGTTTGATGCTGCAAGCCACGCCCACTGTCCCGGGCGGCAAGTATGCATTTCATGAATCGCGTATCTGGCTGAACATTCCAAAAAGCAGTTGCGGTGGTGATGTTTACGACGATGCGACCAACCGCTGCATTATTAATTTGAAAGACATGATGTTCCAGTTCTTGGTGGAGCACCTGATTGGTTTTAATGAGTCCATTTTGCCTGCGTACTTGGGCAAGTCACCCAGCGCGTTGCCAACCATGACAGCAGTTCTTGAAAACGGCGCTGCCGACCCAACCGCCATTGTAATGCCTGTGCTTCCCAGTGCAGGACGTGTAAAAATTCCAGCACAAGACGGCCTTTCAAACGTTCAAGGCCCTGTGACGGTCACTCTTGGTCTTGCAGGTGCGCCCGCCGGGTTGAACACCACCCCGCTTGCGCAACTCGGTTCCATGACCAGCCTGCCCATTAGTACCAGCGTGCCCGGCAAGTGTTATGTGGGGGCGCCCAAGGCCTTGATTGAAATGACTTCCGCCAGCATGGTGCCTGTGCCCGACCCCATCATGTTTGCCGGCCTTGCTGTGCGCAAAGGAACCGGGGTAGGCAGCACTTTAACCTTGTTGCATGAGCAGGTCACGCCATTGAGAGGTTATGGCACCAAGTTCATTGAATTGCCGGGCATTTCCGTGAAACTGGCGGCCGATGAAAGTCTGGAAATGGTGTTTGCCGGTTACAGTCCGTTTTTCCTTGCGAATTTTTCGCGCGCACCCAATGCCTTGAATGTGCGCGGTGCAGTTGCATTGCCGCAAACAACTGTTACCAGCGGCACGGGCAGTCCCTGCCTTTAAAAAACGGCAGGGCTGCTGCAGGTGTTTATGCCATGAACGGATAGTCGGTGTAGCCTTTTTCAGCACCGCCGTAGAAGGTGTTGGCATCGGGTGTGTTTAACGGGGCTGCTTTTGCAAAGCGCTCCGCCAAGTCCGGGTTGGCAATGTAGGGCCGCCCGAATGCCACCGCATCTGCAATGCCGTCGGCCAGCAGTGCTTCTGCTTTTTCAGCGGTGTAACCGCCACAAAATACCAGCGTGCCCTTGAAGCTTGCGCGCAGCGCTTTGCGGAAATCTTGCGTCAGTGCCAGGCCGCCTGCCCAGTCGGGTTCGGCAATGTGCAAATACGCCAAGCCTCGTTTTTGAAACTCAGCGGCCAGGTACAAGGCCATTTCAGTGGAAGCTTCCGGCGTCATGTCATTGAACACGCCATTGGGAGACAGTCGAACCCCCACCTTCTGGCTGCCCAACTCAGCCACCACCGCATCCACCACTTCAAGCGTCAGGCGGGCGCGGTTTTCCATGGAGCCGCCGTACGCATCTGTGCGCTGGTTGGCATTGATGTCCAGAAACTGATTCAGCAAATAACCATTGGCACTGTGCACCTCCACAAAATCAAAGCCAACGGCCTTGGCACGGCATGCCGCAGCCGCATAGTCTGCAACAATGCCCGGCAACTCTGCTGTTTCCAGCGCGCGTGGCAGTTCGGCTGGTTCATTGCTGGGCTTGCCATCGGGCAGCACAACAAAGCTGTAGGAATTTTTAGCCGCAATAGCCGATGGCGCCACGGGTGCCGCACCGTTTTCCTGGTGCAGGCTGTGTGAAATGCGCCCGACATGCCACAGTTGCAAGGCAATTTTTCCGCCTGCGGTGTGTACGCTATCAACCACCTGCTGCCAACCCGCTTGTTGCGCGTCGGTGTAGATACCGGGTGTCCAAGCGTAACCTTGCCCCTGTCTGGAAATTTGCGTGGCTTCCGTAATAATGAGGCCTGCCCCGGCCCGCTGAGTGTAATAGAGGCAGTTCAGCGCGGCAGGTACATCGCCGGGTTGGCTGGCGCGCGACCGGGTCAGTGGCGCCATGAATATGCGGTTTTTAAGCACAGTACCGCCAACGGTAATGGTTTCCAGAAGGTGTTTGATACTCATTTCAGTTCTCGTCGGTGTAAGTGTTATTGCAACGTTGGGGCGGCGGCAGGTTTTTCAAGGCTGCGCGAATACGATGAACGCGGTGGCAACCGCTTTCGGGCTTTCACACTGCGGGTAATGACCAATGCCGCTTAGTTCAACAATATCACCTTCGCCGACAATTGCTCTGTACCGTGCCAACATGTGGGCCCCTGAAACCGGGTCGTCAAGTCCGTTGATCAACCTGACGGGTATCTTCGCCTGTTGCAGTGCACCCACCCAGCGCGTTCTATGCTGTTTCCGGTCTTCAATGTAGCGGATCAAGCGATGAAATATTCGTTGCCCGTTTTGTTCCGTGATCAAGCGCCAGTAGGCCTTCAGTTCTTCCTCACTCGGGCGGGTTCCGGCGCCGAACACCGCTGAAAAGCTGCTTCTGAATTTTTGTTCGTTGCCCAGCCGTGCAATTAAAAAACCGATGGGTGAATTCAGGAGTTTTTGTATGAACCGTGCCTTGTGGGTTTCCGGAAACAGGCCACCATTGAGAAAACAGATGGCTTTAATGCCGAAGGTTTTTCTCTCATGGTGTCTGGCCAGTAGCTCCTGCCCCACACTGACACCGTAATCGTGGACCAGCAATTTAGCCTCGGTGACGTTGCAGGCACGTGCCACGGCCTCCACCACGTCTGCTTGCAAATGGATGCTGTAGTTAATGTCTGCGGGTTTGTCTGAAAAACCAAACCCCAGCAGGTCCATCGCAATGACCCGGAATTTTGAGGTCAGGTCAGGCCATATAAAGCACCAATCCCAGGAGGAAGTCGGGAAACCGTGAACCAAGAGCACAGTGGGTAGCTTGCTGTTCTTGTCGGAGTCGCGGTAAAAGATCCGGTGGCCGTTGAATATGATGAAATCACCTTGTGAATGCCAGTCTTCAACCGTGCAGGGCAGTGTCATCAGCAAAAACTCCTTGGTGAAATACAAAGTGATTAGAAGGTGTCACCCATAGGTGAAAGGCGTTAGGACTGCTATATTCACCAGATTGTAAAATAAAGACTCATAAGAATTCACACTTATATCCTACCCCACCGTGAATAATCAAAAACGCCAAGCTTTCCTGTTGCTGGACCAACGCTCTGTGGTCAGGTTCTCTGCCTGCATCATGTTTTTTGTGGCGCTTGATTCCATTAACCATGGTATTCGCTATTTTCTGGGTTCGGAAATGTCTTTTCGCATGGGTGTTTCTTATGCGGTCATTGAGCTTTTATTGGGCTGGACCATTGTTGAGGCCAAACGCGGCAATATATCAAGCAGTGCCTTGTGGCTCACCATCAGTGGCATTGTGGGGGTTTCCCTTCTGACCCTTTACGTAGGCTTTGGCTTGTATTCACCTACTTTGCCGTTCATTGGTGTGTTTGCCTTGTTGGTGACCTTTATTTCCGGCAGCCAGAAGGCACTGATGCTCACTTTGTACGGCAGCGTTTTGGTGTTGGGTTTGGCTTATGCGCAAATGCACTATCCCATTCTGGGCGTCTCCCTGACCGAACCTGTGCCGGAAAGCCATGTGGTGTTGGCAATGTTGTGTTTCTTTGCTGTCATTTACTTTTTTTGCAAGGCCTACCTAAGCAGCACGGAATTGGCTTTCGAAAATATCAGTGAACAGAACGCGGCCCTGAGTTTGCTCAATGAAAATCTGCAACGGGCGGTGGTTGAAAAAGAAAAGGCGCTCACCACACAGGCCCGTTTTCTGGCCATGATGTCGCATGAAATCAGAACCCCGATGAGCGGTGTCAGCGCCGCCATGAAACTGCTCCGGCACCCCAGGGCAGATGAAGCCATGAAACAGCGATCGCTCAATGCCATTGAGGCGTCTTCAAAAAACCTGCTCAACTTGCTCAATGATTTGTTGGACACGGCGCAAATGGAAGCCGGCGCTTTCAACATTCTCAACAAACCGTTTAACTTGTCTCATGTGGTGACAGAAACTGTCGATCTTTTTTCGATTGCGGCACAACAAAAAGGTTTGGTGCTGGACGCACAATGTCCGCCGCAGGCCGATTGCGAAGTCTTGGGTGATTCCGCCCGCTTGCGCCAGATGCTCTCCAACCTGTTGGGAAATGCCATCAAGTTCACGGAAAAAGGCGGTGTCAATGTCAGGGTTGAATGCGAAACCGAACCTGCAACCCCCGCTAAATGGACATTCACCATTGCCGACACCGGCGACGGTATCAAGCCCGCCGACATGGCCCGCTTGTTTCAGCCCTTCAGTCAGTTGGAGGCAAATTTGCAAAATGCCACCTCGGGCTCAGGATTGGGTTTATCGATCGTCAGGCGTCTTGCAGAACAAATGAATGGCGAATCCGGTGTTCGCAGCCTGCCGGGGGTGGGTTCGGAATTCTGGTTTTCCATCAAGTTGGGGACAGCGGCTTAAGTGCTGTGAGGCCAAGGCTTTATAATCAATAGACCGACTTGGTGTGATGGAGTGTTTGCATGGCGCGTCTGAAACTCGATTTTTCCGGGCAACACTTTGTTTTCTCAACGCAATTGACAGTTCGAACCACAGACATCAACGCTGGCAACCACCTTGCCAACGATTCAATGATTTCCATGATTTCCGAGGCCAGAGCCCGTTTCCTTTTCCAAAACGGCATTAAAGACATCGACGAAAACAAGCACGGCATTATTGTGACTGATCTGGCCACCCAGTATTTGGCCGAGGCCCACGCCAGAGACCAACTGCTGTTTGAAGTCGGCACCATGGATTTCAACCCTTACGGCGCCGACATTATTTTTAAAATCACGCGGCCCGCCAGTGCAACCTTGGTGGCGTTGGCCAAATCAGGTTTTGTATTTTTTGACTATGGCTGCAACCGGGTCATACCCATGCCCCAGTGGTTCAGGGATAAATTTCAACCAAACGCCGCTTAAGGCAAAGCCCACACTTTCAAGGTTTGCCCGGCCTTGAAGCCAAACAGTTTGTTGCCGCCAGCGGCCACCGCAATGTATTGACGCCCCTTGATTTCATAACTGATGGGTGGCGCGTTTACCCCTGCGTCTGCCTTGCCAGACCACAGCTTTTGCCCCGTTGCTGCATCCAGTGCCAACAACTCGCCACTGCCTTCACCGGTAAACACAAGACCTGTCCGGGTGCTCAGCACGCCACCAATTAAAGGGTTGGGGGTTTTGTGCTGCCATTTGAGTTTGCCGGAATCCAGGTCCACGGCGCTGAGCAAACCATAGCGCTCCACCGTGTCCATGGGCGCCATTGAAGCGTATTTCAACGCTGCCTTGCCAGCGGTTCCGGCAAGCTCATGGAGTGTGTATTTTACCGGCCAGTGCAGACCCGCAATAAAGGCGCTGCGGCGTTGTTCATCGACAGAAACCGGCGACCAGTTAGACCCGCCCACCACGCCCGGGTAAATGACCGTACCCGCGCTGCTGGGCAACGCAAACATGTTGTGCTGCGGCACGAAGGCTTCACTTTTGTACAACAGTTCGCCAGTGGCCCGGTTGTGCGCATAAAACCAACCGGTTTTACCCGCTTGCCCAACAGCCGCAACGGCTTTGCCTTGCCGTTGCGCAGTGAACAACACAGGCGGACTGGCGACGTCGTAGCCCCAGACATCGTGGGGCACCTGCTGGTAATGCCATTTGCGCTCACCGGTGGCGGCGTCAAGTGCCACCAAGGAAACGGTGTAGAGATTGTCGCCGGGGCGCGATGAGCCTTCCATCTGTGGTGAGGGGTTTCCGGTTCCGAAAAACAGCAGGCCACTGGCTTCATCAATGGCGGGTGTGCTCCAGGCAGAACCACCGCCATAACGCCACGCATCGGCGTATTTATCCAGCGAGGCCCGTTCACTGGCCAAGTCGCGCGGCAAGCTCACACCGTCTGGTGTTGTGCCTTGGAACGTGCCTTCCCAACCCGTGGAGGGAACGGTATCGAATTTCCATTGCTGCTCACCGGTGTTGGTGTCGTAGGCTGCCAGAAACCCGCGTTCGCCATATTTTCCGGCAATGCCCACCACGGCGCCCAAGGGTGCATCCGGGTTGGGGGAATCCAGGTGCAAACCGTAACCCACACCAGTGATGCCAATGATGACCCTGCCCTTATAAACCATGGGCGCCATGTTCAGCCCCGCGCCTGAGGTGCCGGACACCTGAGCATCTTTCGGGCCGGTGAGTTGGCCACCCAGGCTCTTGACATCTTCCTGTATGCCAAAGGCATTTTGAACCACATCAATGTCCCACAGTTTTTTTCCGCTGCGTGCATCTAGTGCAATCAGGCGTGCATCCACTGTACCCATGAACACTTTGCCATCCGACACCGCCACACCCCGGTTGGCGGGTCCACAGCACAGGTCACGCTGCTTGTTTCGCTCATGCTGATAGCGCCAGAGCAGTTTGCCGGTGGCTGCATCAAGTGCCACCATGTGGTTAAAAGGCAGAGAGACATACATCACGCCTTGCGTCATAATGGGCGTGGCTTGAAAGGTTCCTGAGACACCGGTGTCGAATTCCCAGACAGGCGCAAGCCGGTTTACATTGGCAGGTGTAATTTCAGTGGAAAGCGCGTGTCGCTGATGCAGCGTGTTGCCGCCGAACACCGCCCACTCTTGATCCGCCAAGGCCAGTGTACTGACGATACATGCGCCCGCGGCGATACTTGCATGGGTAGCCAGACTGCGAGATTTGCGGTGTTTTTTCATGGTGGTGGCGTGAACTGTCAGGGCGCGTGGCAACACAGCAGATTCTAAACGCATACAGCTTGTAGGCACGCTTTCACAACGGGTAGGAATTAACAATGAGCTGTACAGCTACAACTGGCGAACTGTTGTTTTCTGAAGTGCTGGGTCCTTTGAACGGCGACCCGAATGCAATCACCTTGGTGTTTCTGCACGGCATTGCTGGTTCCACTGCGGCGTGGGGCGACACCTTTCGATCATTGGCGGCCAAGCACCGGGTTGTCTTGCTCGATTGTCTGGGCTTTGGAAACTCCCCAAAACCAAAAGTTGCCTACACGGTCAAGCAGCACCTTGATGCACTCAGCACAACACTGCTGAATCTGCACGCCATCCATGGTTTGCAACAGCTTGTGTTGGTCGGGCATTCCATGGGCGCAATACTGGCCGCGCACTGGGCGGTGGAATGGAAAGAACCTTTCCATTTAAAAAGCGTGGTGCTGTTGTCGCTGCCGGTGTATGAATCAGCGCAGCAAGCCAGCCGGCAAGTGGCAGCCAGTTCGCTGTTCAACAAATGGATGGCTTTGGAGACACCTGCGGCGCGCACTGTGTGCTGGTTGATGTGCAGACTGCGCCCAGCGCTTATGCCATTGATGCCGTATTTCTTGAACGATCTTCCTCCCGCGGTTGCCCGCGACAGCCTGAAACACACCTGGTGGTCTTATTCAGGCAGCTTGAGGGAAGTGGTGTTGGGGTCGCGCGCGGCGGCGCTGATTCAAACGCTGCATCAGCGCGGTTGCGCATTTGGTTTTGTGCACGGTGTGGGCGATGTTCTCGCACCCATTGAAAATCTGCTGCAGGCAATTCAGACATTGCAGCCAGCCACGAGTCATGAATTGTTGCAACTTGAAGGAGGACACGACATTGTTTTTAAGCACGCGCCTGCCTGTGTTCAGTTTATTTCAAAAATGGCTTGCCAAGCCTGACCATTACTTCGTGGGTAAACCACACCACAAACCAGCACAACACGCCCGTTGCCATCACATGGCTTAAGAAGTGCGCACCCCGTATGATTTGAACACCACCGGAAAGCAGGCACACGGTGGTTATGAAGCCAATAAGCACAGGCTTTTTAAAGAAACCAGCGGGCTCTTTCAACATCAGCAAGGCGAGCCACATAAACCCCACGCTGGCGTGGCCGCCAGCAGACTTGCCACCAAAACATAGCAGTAGTTAAAAACAACTGTTTTTTTCTTGGCCAGATCAGCGCCGGAAAATACTTTTTTGGAAAATATCAGAGACAGCATTTTTAAAAATAACACCAGCCAAAGCGCGCTGCTCAGGTACTTTAATCCGTCATGAAAAACAGCGGTCAGCCAAGCCACATCTTTCAGTGGAAACACCTGTGTTTTTGCGTCAAAAAACAGATTGGTGATTTCAACATCAAGCCTTGTGTATCTGTTCACGATGAAAGTCAGCAGAGCGCCCACACCCATAAAAAACAGCGGCTTCAGTGTTTCCCCGAAATTGGTATTCATGGGCCCACCCAGCTTAAGTGGGCATCAATTAAAAGTTCTCCCACCAGCTTTTCCAACTGGGTTTGCGCCTTGATGGATTCCAGTTGTGTTTGTATCGCTTGCTGGCGCGCAAGGTTCAATTCAGTCTGGCTGATTTCACCCACATCAAAGGCTTTTTTCAGGGACATCAGTAAACTACGCGCCTTTTGTGCATTGCCGTTCAAACGCAAACGGGTTTCACGCTGACTTTGATAATGAATCAGCAATTGTTCGGCCTGCGCGAATGCGGCCCTTTGCGCTTGCGCTTCTTGTACGCTGCTTTGTGCATACTGCGCTTGTGCAATCGCAGCCCGGCTTTCCCGCAATTCTCCACCCAGTGGCAAAGACAGTGACACACCCACAATTTGCTCAGCATTGTCGCGCTCGCGTGTCAGGTGCATGCCCACCGTGGGGTCTGCCATGCGGTCTGCCTGCGCGCGGTTCAGCAGGGCGTGTCTGAGTTCAGTTTGTTTTCTTTGCAATTCAAGTGCATGGTTTTGTTCCACCAGTCTGGATTTCCAAGCCTCCTGTTCGCTTTGCGTCATGTTTGGCAGGCGCTCAAGTTCATTGCTTTTTTCTGGCAGCGTTGTGGAAGGCTCCCAACTAAACCCCGGAAACTCATTGAGCAAATGCGTACGTGCCACTTGCATGGCCGCCTTGGCTTGCAAACTGTCGGCTTCCAGAGCGCTCAAGGGCAATTGCGATTGCTCGAATTCCACCCTGGAAATTTCACCGGCTTTGTAGCGCTTGCCTTGTTGCCCGACAAACACAGCCACTTCTGCGGTCAGTTGTTCCAACAACAAAACTTTTCGTTGTGCCAATCGCAAATCGAACCACAATTCATTCAAGCGTCTGGCGTTTTCATGCCATGCGTCTTCTTTTAAAACGTCGGCAAGTACGTTGTATTGCTCAGAGAGTTGCTCGTCAATGACGCGTTTCGATGGCAACCGCACCGTGCGGCTCAAGCCAATTTCCTGATCATTGCCAGACAATCCCAGCGCTCTGTCACGCCGTTTGCGAATCTGGCTGTTTACGCTCCATTCGTATTCTCCGTTGCGCACAATTTTTCCTTGCAGACGTTGCTGCAAGGAAATTTGTTCTGCTTGCAACACCGGCGAACTCTTCGCCAGCGTTTCAATTGCAAGGGTTTGTCCAAAGCTGCTGGCCTCAGAGATTTTTAAAAAAATATCCACATATGGCACACCCTGTTCACCATGTTCGTGGGTTTTTAAATCGCTGGCGGTGGCGTTCAATCCACCCAACAGCAGCAACAAGAGCAAAACGGGTTTCATGTTAAGACTTCTCCTCGTCGCCAATAAAACGACGAAACAGCATAGGCATTAAAATCAGGGTGAGCAGGGTGGAGCTGAGCAATCCGCCAATCACCACCACAGCCAGGGGGCGTTGAATTTCAGAGCCCGGCCCGGTGGCAAACAACAGTGGAATCAAACCCAGCGCAGTGATGGCAGCGGTCATTAACACAGGGCGCAAGCGGCGCAGCGCGCCGTGTTGAACCAAGGCATCGCCTCTCATGCCTTGTTGTGCAAGCGTGTTGAATTCCGTTAGCAACACCAAGCCATTGAGTACGGCAATACCCATCAGTGCAATAAACCCCACGGCGGCCGGTACCGACAAATATTCGCCCGCAATGCCCAATGCAAAAATGCCCCCCACCATGGCAAACGGAATGTTCACCAACACCAGAACGGCTTGCCCCACTTTGCCCAAGGTCAGTTGCAATATCACCAGTATCAATGCCAGTGCGATGGGTATTACCCACATCAGTCGCTTGGCGGCGCGTTGCTGGTTTTCAAATTGCCCGCCCCATGTAACGGAGTAGCCTGGGGGCAAGGTAATTTGTTGTGCAAAGGTCTGTTTGGCTTCTTCAACAAACCCCACCAGATCGCGGTCGCGTACATTGGCTCTCACTACCATGCTGCGAACAGAGTTTTCTCGTGCAATCCGTGTGGGTCCCACTTCTTTTTCAAGTCGGGCCACGCTGCTCAAGGGTACCCAGCGGTTGTCAGCCAACGGCAAGCGGATGTTCTCAAGATCGTATTCGCTGGAATTGTTTAGCCGCACCACCAAAGGCGTGCGTCGGTTGCCCTCCAGCACTTCGCCAATGCGCGTGCCTTCTACCAAGTGGCGCAGCATGTCTTGTGCGGTTTTCGCATCCAGACCCACCAACCCCAAGGCAGCAGAATCGAGTTTCACCTGCACATATTCCAAACCGTCTGATTTCGTGGTTTGCACATCTTCAGCCCCCTTGATACTTTCAAGCAAGGCAAGTGATTTTTCAGTCAGCGTCTTCAGAATCTGCAAATCCGGACCGAAAATTTTCAGTGCCAAGTCTCCCCTCACACCAGAGAGCATTTCATTGGTACGCATTTCAATGGGTTGGCTAAAACCGATGTTCATTCCAGAAAACCCGCTGACGGCTGCGCGGATGGCATCCACCAATTGCGATTTTTCAGCGAACCGCCACTGCGCATGCGGTTTGAGCACCATGAAAACATCGGAGTCGCTCAGTCCCATCGGGTCCAGCCCAATTTCGTCCGCCCCCAGTCGCGCCACGATGCGTTCCACTTCAGGCACCGCTTTTAGAATGGCTTGTTCCATGCGCAAATCAATGTCGATGGCTTCCTCCAGCGAAATGGAGGGCAACTTTTCAGTCTGCATGATGATGTCGCCTTCATCGAGTTGCGGAATAAATGATTTTCCAATGAAGGCCAGCAGTACCAATGCGGCCAAGAGGCTTGCCACCGCTGTGCCATACACCAACACCGGGCGTTGCATGCAGGCAGCAAGCAGGCGTGTGTAGTGCCGTTCAAGAAACTGAACCATGCGGGGGTTTTGGTGGGCAGCCGGGTCTGAACTCACGCTCAGTACGCTGCACAGCGCCGGTATGACTGTCAGCGACAACAGCAGTGAACAACCCAGTGCAAATACAATGGTCAGCGCCACCGGAGAAAACAATTTTCCCTCCAGGCCTTCCAGTGTCAGCAGCGGTAAAAAAACCGTCATGATGATCAAGATGCCCGACGTAATGGGCAGCGCAACTTCGGCAGTGGCCTCTTGCACCAGTTCCAGCACCGAGCTCGAAGCACCTTGCGGATTGTTGTTCAGTTCATGGGCCTGTCTTGCCTGTACATTTTCAACCACCACCACGGACGCATCCACCAACATGCCGATGGCAATGGCCAGCCCTCCCAGAGACATCAGGTTGGCCGACAAATGCGCCCAATGCATGCACAAAAACGTGGCCAGCGCCGACAAAGGCAAAATAATGGCAACCACCAGCGCAGAACGAACATTGCCCAGAAACAGGTAGAGGGTGATCAGCACCAAAACCGTGGCTTCCAGCAAAGCTTTGCTGACCGTGCCCACCGCCCTGTCCACCAACGTGTCTGGCGTTTGCACCCCGCAGACCCAGTACCAACCCCTCCACGGTTTCTCCCTGGCCGTTTTCAGTCACAGCGCCATAGCGGGTCAGCCCCTCAATGCTGATGTCTGCCAACTGATGCACCCGCAGCAGTTGATCCCCGCTGCGGCCGACCACAATGTTGCGCAAATCTTCCAGTGTTTTAATACGACCCTCTGTGCGCACCAGTATGGATTCCCCTTGTCGGGCAACCCGACCTGCACCATCGTTCTGGTTGTTGTTCTGTATTGCTTCTATCAACTTTTCAACGGTGATCTGGCTGGCCGCCAATGCGCTGAAGTTGGGCGCGACATTGAAGGTTCTGACAACCCCACCCAAGGCATTGACATCTGCAACGCCCGGAATGGCGCGCAGGGCGGGGCGGATGACCCAGTCCAGCTGCGTGCGCCGCTCTGCCAGTGTTTGTGGTCCGTCGATGGTGAACATGTACATTTCACCCAAGGGCGTGGTGATTGGGGCCAGCCCGCCTTCGGCGGTCGGCGGCAGCGATGACAACACCACGGACAAGCGCTCATTGACTTGTTGGCGGGCCCAGTAAATGTCTGTGCCTTCCTCGAAGTCGATGGTGACATCCGACAAAGCGTAGTGCGACAAGGAGCGCAACAGGGTTTTGTTCGGAATGCCCAGCATTTCCTGTTCAACCAATAAAGTGACACGCTGTTCCACTTCCTGAGGGGTGAGGCCTGGCACCTTTAAAATGATTTTGACCTGAGTGCTTGAAACATCAGGAAAAGCATCAATGGGCAGCCCCAGATAGGCCCACACGCCGGCGCCAATCAAGCCGAAGGTGAGCACCAGCACCAGCAGGCGCTGACGCAGCGCCAAGCGCGTTAAGTGCGCAATTGCGAAGTTTTGACTCATGCCGCGCTCATTCTTTGCCCATGCCTTGCCATGCCGCTTTCAGCACAGCCGTACCGCTGGTGGCCACTGAACGCCCGGCAACCAGATTGCCTTCAACAAAGCGTGTTTGACCTTGCGAGCCCAGCACTTTGACTTCCGTGGCTAAAAAGCCGCTGTCGGTTTTAACAAAAACCCAAGCCTGCTGACCCACATTCACAATGGCGCCTGCCGGCACTTCAAATCCGCCTGTTTTGTGGGTTTCCACTTGCTTGCGGACTTGCACCTGCACATACTGGTTGGCACGCAGGCAATCCGCGGTGTCTGGTGCCAGTAAAGCCCGCACCAGCAGGCTTTGGCTGTTGGCATCCACCATGCTGGAAACTCCAGTGACTTTTCCAAGCAGGGCGCAACCCGGCAGGGAAACCGTGTCGCCCGGCTTCACATCGTTGCCTTGGCTGACGCTGGCCGCCAGTTCAAGTTCAAACAAGCGCGCCTTAAGCACTTGCAGCAGTACATCCCCAGGCATCAACTTTTGCCCGATGCGCCCCGCCACCGCCACCAACTGACCGCTGACGGGCGCCGCCACATCTATGCTTTCACTGAGCTGGCCGCGCTGCACAATTTTTTCCATTTGCGCGGCAGACACGCCCAGAATTTTTAAACGCTGGCGGCTGGAAGCCTCTGCCGTGGTGTACAAGCTGAGTTGGTTTTGCGATTCTTGCAAGCGGCGTTGTGCAATCAGACCCTCATCAAAAAGAAGCTTGTCGCGTTCCAGTGTTTGTCTGGCCAAGCGCAGCGCCGACTGGTCTTGCAAATAGCTTTTCTGGGCATCCAGAAACGCTGTGCTGTATATGCGCAACACCACCTGGCCTGCTTTCACATGGCTCAAATTGGGAATTAAAAGCTCGGAAATGGTGGCCTCTTCAGTGGCCGACACTGTAACGGCGGCGTTGGGTGCCGGTTTTACCGTGCCAGACAGGCGCAGTTCGCCGCCTGTGTCTGCCGTTTTGGTCTGTATGGGCGCCAGACGTATGCCCGCAGCTTCAATTTCCGCCTGCGAAAACGCAAACGCCTGCCCCGCCGCATTGGCTCCGTTTGCAATGACTGAAAAACCCATGCAAATGCATGCAATCGCTTTGTAAGTTGCTTCTTTTAACCGCATTTAACTGCCTTTGCAGCACCGTTCAAGGCCCTGATTGTAGGGCAATTTGAATGGGGCGGTTCGTGGGCGCAAGGACATTGCAAGACCGAAGATCTGCGCCACTTTGCAGTAGAATGGACTGCATGAACAAACCCCTCCAAGCACTTCACTTTCTTTTGATTGTTGCCTCCAAATGAATATTTGGGTAGATGCAGACGCCTGCCCGGGCGTCATTAAAGAAATACTTTTCCGTGCGGCAGACCGCGCCAAGGTGTCTGTCACGCTCATCGCCAACCAAATGTTGCGAACCCCGCCTTCACCCTACATACGCGCCCTGCAAGTGCCTTCCGGTTTTGATGTCGCAGATCAACGCATTGTGCTGGAGGCTGCGGCAGGCGACCTTGTCATTACTGCGGATATTCCACTGGCCTCCCTCGTCATTGAAAAAGGTGCCACAGTGCTTGACCCGCGCGGCGAGTTGCTCACGCTTGCCAACATTGAAGAGCGGCTGACCATGCGGAATTTTATGGATGTACTGCGTGGCAGCGGCGTTGAAACCGGTGGCCCCGCCGCTTTTTCCGCCTCAGACCGCAAGGCCTTTGCCAGCCGCCTTGATGCGTGGTTGCTCAAGCGTCAGAAGTTGCTGTGACTTTCCAGTGTCAGCCCATTACACTGCAATAAGCACAACGCTTGTTGTTTTTTAAAAGGGCACGATGAGTTCCTCCTATGTTTTGTATGGCTGGCATCTTTCCTATTTCACAGGCAAGGCGTTGAGCTACCTGCGCTACAAGCAGGTCGACTTTGAATTCAATGAGGTTGATTTCTACACCTTGATGGTCAAGATCAAGCAGGAAACCGGTGCGGCGGTGATGCCGGTGTTGAAATCGCCCGATGGGCAGTGGATACAAGACACCAGTGTCATCATTGATCACATAGAGTCTTTGTTCGCCCAGCGCCCTGTGCTGCCCCAACCCCCCGTGCAGCGTTTTGCCTCCATGCTGTTGGAAGCGTGGGGCGACGAATGGTGGATTCCGATTGCGATGCACACCCGCTGGAGCTATCCGGAAAACTACGCATTGTTCGAGGCCGAAGCCGGGCAGGCCTTGTTGCCCTGGGCGCCCGCTTTTGTGCAGCGCTGGGTGGCGCGCAAGCCGGCCACCATGCTGCGCGGCATGCTGCCCTTTGTGGGCATTGTGCCAGAGCAGTTTTCCACCCTGAATGCCTGGGCCATCCGCATGCTCAATGCACTGGATGCACATTTCCAGCAGCATCCGTTCTTGCTGGGAAACAGACCCACGCTGGGCGATTTCAGTCTGGTGGGCACCATGTACGGCCATTTGGGGCGAGACCCCTGGCCCAAGCGCCAGTTGGTTGAACCCAGAAAACACCTTAAAGCGTGGCTAGACCGCATGACACAGCCTGCCGGATACGCGCAGGGCGACTTGCTTGCCGATGACGCCATGCCAGAAACCCTGGCGCCTGTTTTTGCCTCCCTCTTCACAGAGTTCATGCCCATGGTGGCAGGCATTGCCGAACAAGTGAATGAGTTTTCCCAAACCCATCCGGACTGGACGCACAAACTGCCCCGCAAATTAAAGCCTGTGCAAACCACCATGGGGGGGCGGATTGTTTTGCCCAAATGAACGAGGATGAACAGGCAGCGGTCAAGCGATGGCTGGCCACTTTTAATGCAGAACATGTGTTGTCCATGCCAGTGCCGCGCGTCAGGCGCGTGGCCTTGAATGTGGCCTTGGACAAAACCGGAGACAAAACACAATGAAAAAAACCGTAGTCATTACAGGGGCTTCTTCCGGCATCGGCAGGGCATTGGCACTGGAGTTCGCTTCGCGGGGCTACAACGTCGGCATTGCCGCCCGCCGGTTGGAAAAATTGCAAGCGCTGCAGCAAGAGATGTCTGCGTTGCCCGGTGCCTCAGGCATTCAGGTGGCACTGGCCTGTCTGGATGTAAAAGACACGTTTTCAGTAGAACCTGCGCTGCAGCAATTGTTTGCCGAATTTGACCGTGTGGATGTGGTGGTGGTCAATGCGGGCGTGAATCAACTCACCCGCGTTGGCAAAGGGCAACTGGCCGAGGAAGTCTCGCTGATACAAACCAACCTGGTGGGTGCCGTGGCCACAGTGAATGCCGCTGCCCAGTACTTTAAAACGCAGGGCGGTGGTCATGTGGTGGGCATTTCTTCCTTGGCTTCTTTATCGGCCATTCCCACCCAAGCGGCCTACTGCGCCACCAAAGCTGGTTTTTCCATGTACATGGATGCAGCCGCCATTGAGCTGAAAAAGCACAAGGTGAGGTTTACAAAAATTCTGCCGGGTTTTGTAAAAACCGACATTGTAGAAAACATGGACCAATACCCTTTCCTGATTTCTGCAGAGCAGGCCGCCAAGGAAATTGTGGGTCATGTTGAAAAAGGCAGCAAAGAGGGGGTGGTTCCCGCTTTCCCGTGGCGCATCATGAAGCCCCTGATGGGAAAAATACCCGATGGACTTTGGAAATATCTGATGTAAATCTTTATTTTAGGGGCTTGCCTGCATAAAGCGTCATGGAACTTTGTTTTTGGGGCTTGACACCTAAACAAGGTTGTTAACCCTATAGATGTACCCCCCCTATGAAAACTAATTTTCTCCGCTCTGTAAAGACTTCTGTTTTTGCTTGCCTGCTTGGCTTGTCCGTGATGAATGTGCAGGCTGGATCTAGCGCCGATACGCTCGACCTCCAATTCGATTTCTCCAGGGGGTCTCACGGGTGGTCTTTCCATTTTGCAGATTATCCCCACGGATCCGAAGAGCAAATGGAGTTGTCCTACCAGTTTGCCCCCCTCCCCGCATATTTTGGGAACACCGGTAAAAGTGTGGTGAAAGATAAATTTGCCATCCTGCTGTCAGGCATTAATACCAGTGCCGATCTTTTCAGTTTTATGCGAAAGCAGATCTCCGGTTTGAAACCGTCGAGCAGATACATGGCCTCCTTCAAGGTCACCATTGCCTCTGATGCCCCGTACGGAACGATTGGTGCCGGAGGCGCACCCGGCGAATCCGTATTTCTAAAAGTCGGTGCCGTGCCACAGAAACCCAAACCCTATCCTTACGGAAACCGTTTGATGAACATTGATAAAGGCAATCAGGCCAGCGAAGGAAGAAACGCCCTGACGATCGGTAACATCGCCGTGCCAGACCTTAGTGTTGGAGGAAAGTACAAGTTCAAAACGCTTGAGAGCCAAAAACCATTGGTTTTCACCACAGATAACGAAGGCAAGGCGTGGTTATTTGTTGGGACCGATTCTGGTTATGAAGGCCTTACCCGTCTTTATTACTCATCCATAGGGGTACTTATTGAGCAAGACGGGGTCATAACAATACCCAATAAATAAATGGCTCAACAATGTTTCCTGCAACGGCAAGGTAAGGTTTACACTTGATTACCTACTCTTACATCGTGTAATGTCACGATCAAGAGGAGATTAAACAATGTCAAGTACCACCGCCCGCCCGCACAGTCAGGAAGATTTGGCCCGTTTTCGCGATGTTCAACGCCTTGCCTACGAGTGCGCTCAGGCAGTTGCTGTTGAACTCAAGCCCGGCATAACCGAGCGTCAGGCCGCTGCCTTGCAAAAAACCTGGCTGCTCGACCACGGGGTTGATGACTGGTTTCATCAACCCTTCGCCTGGTTTGGCGATCGCACCGCTTTCAGGGGTTTCATCGGCCTGAAGCACCTCGGCGGATTCAACCCGGCCTTCTACCCCGGCGCCCGTCGCCTTGAAGAAGGCATGCCGTTTATTCTGGACAACGCCCCCACGCTGCATGGCTACACCGCAGACATCGGTTTTTGTGGTGTTTTGGGCGAAAACAAACTACTCGACAAGCTCATGGATGATTTGCTGGAATACCGGCAGCTTATTTTGAGCATGGCCAAGGCCAGAGCCCCCTTGGCCAGCATCAGCCAGGCGGTGGACGCCCTGTGCGCCAAGCACGGTTACGAACCCCGTCACAAAGCCTACCCGTTTGAAACGCTGGCCCACCGTGTTGAAAAGCTGAACGATGACGGCAAGAAAAGCCACTTCAGTCTGGCCAACTTCGGCGTTCGCAATGTCACGGAACTGGCCCGCGGAGGGCTGTCCGGCCTGAAAGAGGGTTGGTCTACTATCTGGAACAGCAGCCGCCTGTCCAACCATGCACCCACACCCGGTTTGTGGGCGGTGGAGCCCCATCTTGGATTTCGTGATGTAGGTGCGAAGTGGGAGGAACTGCTGGTGGTGACAGAAGACGACGCCTATTGGCTGGACGACGATGTGCCCCATGTGCGCCGCTGGGCAGCACGCGGGCTCTGGAATGCCGGCGACATCGGCGTGCAGGCTGCAAGTCTGGCCCAGGCAGCGTAAGGAGCCCACCCCATGACACCCACGCAAGTCTTGCAGTCTGGCGAAGTTCAGCTCGCTGTTTACACCTGGGGCGAAGCGCCCACGCAAAGTTCACCCAAGCCCGTGGTGCTGTTGGTCCACGGCTACCCAGACGCCGCCAGCGTCTGGCGGCAAACGGCTGAAATACTGGCAAAGCGCTATTTTGTCGTGGCCTACGATGTGCGCGGCGCAGGCCTGTCGTCCCAGCCTGCCAATCAGGCCGGTTTCGACCTGGCGCATTTGGTGGCCGACATGGCTGTGGTCATTGACGCGCTCAGCCCGAATCAGCCCGTGCATCTGGTGGGGCACGACTGGGGTTCCGTGCAGTCCTGGGAATGCGTGACCACCGAGCGGCTCAAGGGACGCATCGCCTCCTACACCACCGTGTCTGGCCCTTGTCTTGACCACATCGGTCATTGGTTGGCCAAGCGTCTGCGCAGCGGTGTGCCGGCTGATTTGGCCACCTTGGCCAAGCAGGCCGCGCATTCATGGTATGTCGGCGTGTTTCACTTGCCGGGGGTTGCGCCAGCCCTGTGGAAAATGGGTCTGGACAAATTGTGGCCCAGCGTACTTGAAAAAATTGAAGGCATTCCCGGGGCTTTGCAGGAAAAAAGCGAAACACAAACCCAGGACGGCATATCGGGCATCAACCTCTACCGCGCCAACGTGGGCAGCCGTGTGCTCAAGCCCCGTGAGCGTAAAACCGACCTGCCTGTTCAACTGATACAGCCGCTGAAAGACCATTTTATTACAGCGGCCACTTGGGACGATCTGCCGAGCTGGGCGCCCAAGCTGTGGCGCCGCGACATCAATGCGGGTCACTGGTTGCAGATCAGCCACGCTGCGCAATTTGCGGGTTGGGTGAGTGAGTTTGTAGAGTTTGTGGAAACCGGTGTCGAGTCTCTGGCTTTGGTCAGGGCCCGCAACTACGGCAAAAACAGCGGTAAGCCTTACGCTGGCAAGTTGGTGGTGATCACCGGCGCAGGCAACGGCTTTGGTCGAGAAACCGCCTTGATGTGCGCAGAACGCGGCGCCAACGTGGTGGCGGTGGACATTAATCTGGAAGCCTGTGACCGCACCGCCGAATTGTGCAGCCTGATGGGTGCCACCGCCTGGTCAAGGCAAGTGGATGTGGGCAATGCCGAGCAAATGGAGGCGCTGGCTCACTGGGTTGGCAATGAATTCGGCGCCCCCGACATTGTTGTAAACAACGCTGGCATTGGCGTGGCGGGTTCTTTTTTCGACACCACCGACCAAGACTGGCAAAAGGTGCTGCAGGTCAATCTGTGGGGCGTTATTTTGGGTTCGCGCCTGTTCGGGGAACAAATGCTGGCAGCGGGCAAGCCCGGCAGCATTGTAAACGTGGCTTCCATGGGCGGATTCACACCGTCGCGTTTCATGTCTGCCTACAACACTTCGAAAGCCGCTGTGATGATGCTCAGCGACTGCCTGCGTGGAGAACTGGCCTCACAGCAAATTCACGTGGCCACCATTTGCCCCGGCATAGCCAACACTGGCATTACCCAGCGCACCCGTTTTGTGGGCACCACCGATGCGCAACAGGCTGATAAGCGCAACAAGTCCAGCGCCTTGTACCAGCGCCGAAATCTGAAAACCGAAACCATTGCAGCGGCCATCCTTGAGGCAATCGACCACAAACACGACGAAGTTCTCGTGGGGGTTGAGGCCAAGGGAAGTCGCTTGCTGGGGCGTTTGCTGCCTTCTTTGATACGCAGCGCTGCCCGTTTGAACCTCGCTCCATAAGTCTTTGCCAATCAAGGAAAAAACATGAAGATGAATCCACTGCGTTTGTTGGTGAAAGCAAAACCTCAGTTGCCTGCAAGTTCATCAACCCAAGGCTCGGGCCATAAAAAATCAGGTGCCGCCTCTGTTTCAAAAACACAGGGGCAGTTGGTGCCCAGACGGGCTGAATTTGATTGGTCCGGCACACCGTTGGACTGGATTCCCGAGCACGCCTACGCCAGTCATTTCATTAACCAGATCAACATGCTGTTGCCTGCAGGCGAGTTCTGGTTTTGCCGCCTGTTCAACAAAGCGATGCCCTTGATCTCCGACGAAAAGTTGCGTCAGGATGTGCAGATGTTCATTCGCCAAGAGGCCATGCATGCCCGCGCCCACGGGGGTGCCATTTCAGATTACCTGCAAGCGCACCAAATTGACACCAAGGCGAACACTGCAAAAATGGACTGGTTGTTTGGAACCCTCTTGGCCGACAAACCGTTTGGCAAGACAGTTCCAAAGCGGTTGGAGCGTCGCTGGCTGATGTTGCGTCTGGGCTTGGTGGCGGCTGTGGAACACATGACTTGCGTGCTGGGTAAGTATGCCTTGGAAAACAAGAACTGGGATGCGGTGGGCGCTGATGCCGTGTTGCTGGACTTGCTGCGTTGGCACGGGGCAGAAGAGATTGAGCACCGCAGTGTGGCGTTTGATTTGTACAAGCACCTGGGGGGCGATTACTTATCGCGCTATTACTTGTCTTGTGTTGCAGTTCCGTTGGTCATTGGCTTGTGGGTGGATGGCGCAGCCAACATACTGCAACAGGACAAGCGCTTTGCAGACAAAAAGCTCAGCGCCTTGCGCCCCTGGATGTGGATGGAGTGGGCCCGCGTCAGCAAAACCGGCATGTTGCCGCATCCGCTGTGGCTGGCGGCGCAGCAATTGCCGTTTTTCAGCCCTTGGTACGACCCGGTGAAAGAGGCCAATACCGAAGAGGCGCTGAACTATCTGAAAACATCACCCTCTGCAGCCAGTGCAGCGAACCAACCTTTAAAAGCCTATCGGGCCGCTGCCTGACTGTTTTAGTGCTGCAATATTTTAGACAAAAACTGCTGGGCACGGTCTGAACGGGGGCTGCCAAAAAATTCATCTTTTTTGCAGTCCTCGACAATGGCGCCCTTGTCCATAAAAATAACCCGATGGGCCACTTTGCGGGCAAAACCCATTTCATGGGTAACGCACATCATGGTCATGCCGTCTTGTGCGAGCTCCACCATCACATCGAGCACTTCATTGATCATTTCCGGATCAAGCGCCGAAGTGGGTTCGTCAAACAGCATGCAGATGGGGTCCATGGCCAACGCACGGGCAATGGCCACCCGTTGCTGCTGACCGCCGGACAATTGACCGGGAAACTTCTCTGCCTGCGAACGCAGACCCACCCGGTCCAGCAACCCCATGGCCTTGACTCTGGCTTGTTCCTTGTCCCGGCCCAGCACGCGTGTTTGCGCAATGGTCAGGTTTTCTGAAATGCTCAGGTGCGGAAACAACTCAAAGTGCTGGAACACCATGCCAACGCGGGAACGCAGTTTTGGCAAGTCGGTTTGCGGTGCACCCACGGAGATACCATCTACAATGATTTCACCTTGTTGAAAGGGTTCCAGCGCATTCACGGTTTTAATTAATGTCGACTTTCCGGAGCCGGAAGGGCCACACACAACCACCACTTCGCCTTTTTTTACCTCGGTTGAGCAGTCGGTCAATACCTGAAAACTGCCATACCATTTACTTACCTGTTTTATGGAGATCACGAGCGCATCCTGTTTAGCGAATGATTTGAATTTTCTTCTGTAAAACCCGTACCAGGCTAGACAGACTAAAGCACACAGCGAAATAAATGACTGTGGCCATCAAGTAGGTTTCAACCGGACGGTTGAAGTTCCTGCCCGCCACTTCAAAGCCTTTCAGCAAATCGTAGGCGCCGATGGCATAGACCAGTGAGGTGTCCTGGAACAGCACAATGGTTTGTGTGAGCAACACCGGCAGCATGTTTCTGAATGCCTGCGGCAAAATAATAAGCTGCATGGTTTGCCGGTAATTCATGCCCACGGCATAGCCTGCAAACACCTGCCCCTTGGGAATGGACTGAATGCCGGCCCGCATGATTTCCGAGTAGTACGCGGCTTCAAATGCGGTGAAGGTAATGATGGCGGACAATTCCGCCCCCATGGGTTTGCCGGTGAGCAGCGGAATGAGCAGGAAGAACCACAAAATAACCATGACCAAGGGGATGGACCGCATGGTGTTTACATAACCGGAGGCGGGCAACTCCAACCAGGGTTTTCCGGACAGGCGCATCAGTGCCAGCACGGTACCAAACACAATGCCACCAATCATGGCCACCACAGTCAGTTGCAGGGAAAATATAAAACCCTTTAGCAAAAACCCTGTGACCACACCCCAATTAACAAATGAAAAATCGTAGGTCATTATTTGCCACCTCCGACATAGCCGGGTATGCGAATCCGGTTTTCCACCACCAGCATGATGCGGTTGATGCTGAACGCGGAAATAAAATAGAGCAGCGTGACGGCCAGATAGACCTCAACGCCGCGCGATGTTTCTTCTTGCGCCTGCATGGCGAACATGGTGAGTTCGGAAATGGACACCGCAAAAGCAACCGATGAGTTTTTGATGATGCTCATGGATTCTGAAGTCAGTGGCGGAATGACAATTCGGAACGCCATGGGAAGAATGACAAACCGGTAGGTTTGTGGCCATGTGAACCCCAGCGCCAGACCTGCATTGGTCTGACCGCGTGGCAGCGACTGAATGCCTGCCCGAACTTGTTCAGCAACCCGGGCAGACGTGAACAGTCCCAGACCAAACACCACCAACAAAAAGCTGGGAACGCTTTTCAGGGGGGGAAACAGTGAGGGAATAACGTGGTACCAGAGAAAAATTTGCACCAGCAACGGAATGTTTCTGAACAGTTCTGTCCAGGTGTTGCCAAAGTAGACCAGCGCTTTGCTGGGGGCTGTTCTGCAAATGCCCACGATGGAGCCTACCACCATGGCAACCACCATGGATGAAAGGGCGACCGACAAGGTCCAACCCCATGCTGAAATCAGCCAGTCGAGGTAAGTTTCCCCGCCGCCTGTGTCTTGCAGGAATACCTGCCAATCCCAAGAGGAACTCAAATTGATCTCCGGAAGAAGAGTGTGTGAAATGCGAGCACTGCTGTGATGTGGAACACGGCACCTGAAGTCAGGTGCTGTGGTCTGACCCCACCGGGCGGTGGGGTCGCGTAGGCGCTGGACGCTTACTTCTTGGCGTAGCTTTCCATTGGGTTGTCATTGGGGTTGGCCAATGCAGCCTTCAGGTTTTCGCTCATGGGCATGGACATTTTCGCGCCGCTTGGTGGCGTGGGCTGCATGAACCATTTGTCGTAGGTTTTGGCGAGTTCGCCGGATTTGATCATGCCCTTGATGGTGTCATCGACGGCTTTTTTCATTTGCACATCGTCTTTGCGAACCATGATGGCGATAGGCTCAACATTCAACACTTCGCCAGCGACTTTGTAGTCGGCCGGGTTTTTGGCGCGTGCAATCAAGCCGGCCAACAGGCTGCCATCCATTACGAACGCATCTGCACGACCGGTTTCAAGCAGCAGGAAAGAGTCTGCGTGGTCTTTGCCATACACTTCATCAAAATTGACACCGTTGGCACGTTCGTTCTTGCGCAGGGTTTGAACTGAAGTGGTGCCCGTGGTGGTAGCCACTTTTCGGTTGGCCAATTGCGTAATGGAGGTAATGCCGGAGTCTGCCTTTACTGCAAGCCTGACTTCTTCAACGAATGTGGTGACCGCGAAAGAAACATCTTTCTGGCGTGTGGCGTTGTTTGTGGTGGAACCACATTCAAGATCAACGGTACCGTTGGTCACCAAGGGAATGCGGTTTTGCGAGGTGACTGGCTGGTAGGCCACTTCCAGTTTCTTGCCGATCTGCTTTGAAATGTTTTCAATGGCTTTCTGGCAAATTTCAACGTGGTAGCCGGTGTATTTTCCGTCGCCCAGTGTGTAGGAGAGAACGCCTGATGAGTCGCGTACACCCATGGTGATTTTGCCGGAGTCAGCGACTTTTTTAAGTGTACCGGTGAGTTCTTCCGCAACTGCGGCATTCACGGAGATCAAACCAGCGCAACCCAAAACAGCAGATAAAATACGGTGTTTCATTAAAGCTCCTTTTTTTGCAGTTGTATGCGGTGCGGCACACCGACAAACTCGATAGGAAACGGATTTTTTTCGTCTCTTCTTTCGATTCTACATGAGCATTTGTGGTGAACGTATGCAATTCGCTGCAACGGGGGAGTCCGCATGAATTTGGGGTACGGTAAACCCCCGAAAGAGGTAACCTTATTGCGTATTTTTGATCATTTTCCAGTCACTTACAGAAGATTGATCGGCGTTTTGAGGTAGCTTGTACCGTTGTTTTCAGGCGGTGGCAGTTCTCCGGCCCGAATATTCACCTGGATGGAAGGCAACATTAAAACCGGCATTTCCAGGGTGGCGTCCCGGGTTGTGCGCATGGCCACGAAGTCACTCTCCGAAATGCCGTCATGCACATGAATATTGTCCGCGCGCTGTTGCGCCACCGTGCTTTCCAGAGCAATGGCGCGATCGCTGGGCGGATAGTCATGGCACATGAACAAGCGGGTGCTGCCGGGCAGTTGCAGCAGTTTTTGAATGGAAGCGTACAGCGCCTTGGCGTCGCCACCGGGAAAGTCGCAGCGTGCGGTGCCCACATCGGGCATGAACAGTGTATCGCCCACAAATACCGCATCACCGAACTGATAGGCCAGACACGCCGGTGTATGGCCCGGTACAGCCAGCACATGCCCCGTCAGCGAACCGAGTTGCAAGGTATCGCCTTCTGCAAGCAAGCGGTCGAATTGCGAACCATCTGTTTGAAAACCAGGCTCAAGGTTGAAAATGCGCTTGAACACCTGTTGCACTTCATTGATGTGGGCGCCGATGCCGGTTTTTCCGCCGAGTGTGCGCTTTAGCCAGGCCGCCGCTGAAAGGTGGTCGGCATGGGCATGTGTTTCCAGTATCCATTCCAGTTTCAGTTGATGCGCATCAATGAAGTCACGCACTTTTTCAGCGTTGCCATGCCGGATGCGGCCTGACTTCTGGTCAAAATCCAGCACCGGATCAATAACAGCGCAAGGCCCGCCATCATGCTCATAAACTACATGGGTGGCAGTCCAGGTGTTGGGGTCGAACAGGCTGTGAATGCGCGGTGTGCTGAGGTGGTTTGTCATGGTGTGTCCGATCAAGGGCTTGCGGTTTTTTGCGATTGTCTGCAGTTTTGTTTGTTGGCTTAAGGGCGTTGCGCATGACGCTTGCAAAACATTATATATAATAATAAACTATAAAATAGTATAACAACAACTTTTCCATTGTCCGCGTTGGCGGGCTTTTTGTCCGTGGGGAACCTCATGCCTGAAACAAGCCTTGATCTATTTCAAATGCAAGTCTCGGCCGCACAGGCGGTGGGTTTGCTAAAGGTGCTGGCCAACCCAGACAGATTGTTGTTGTTGTGCCAACTTTCTCAGGGTGAGAAGCGGGTCGGCGAACTGGAGTCTTTGTTGGGCATTGTGCAACCCACATTGTCACAGCAGTTGGGTGTGTTGCGCCAAGAGGGTTTGGTGACCACACGCCGGGAGGGGAAAAGCATTGTTTATAAAATCGCAAGTCCTCAGGCGTTGGCGGTGATGAACATGCTTTTCGAACAGTATTGCAGCAAGCGCTGACCATCTAATTTTCAAGAGGAGCCCACACATGTTGGACTGGAATAACTTTACGCCGTTGCAGTCGCTGACTGGTGGTTTGCTGCTGGGCTTGGCCAGCGCAATTCTGATTTTATTGCGTGGTCGCATTCTGGGCGTCAGCGGCATTGTCGGCGGTTTGCTGCCACCCCTGCAAGGCGACACGGTTTGGCGCTTTGCGTTTCTGGCGGGGTTGGCTGTGGCGCCGTGGCTTTATGCACAGTTGATGCCTGCCGCTTTGCTGCCAACACCCCGAATGGACGCTGGTTTTACCGCAATCACTGCGGCGGGCTTGTTGGTCGGGTTTGGTACGCGTCTGGGCTCGGGTTGTACCAGTGGTCATGGCGTTTGCGGATTGTCGCGGTTTTCATTGCGCTCGCTGGTGGCCACCCTGACTTTCATGTCAGCCGGTGTCGTCACCGTTTACCTTGCACGTCATGTGGTCTAAAGGAATCTGAACCATGAAAGTCGCCATTGATTTCGCAGCGGGGTTGTTGTTTGGTCTGGGTTTGCTGCTGTCCGGCATGACAGACCCCGGCAAGGTAATCGCTTTTCTTGATGTTGCAGGCCCGTGGGACCCTTCCTTGGCCTT
>JAJTDO010000042.1:0-12488 GCA_021300475.1 Burkholderiales bacterium
CATTTTTACCAAATACGCCTTCGAAACCATCTACGATTTCATTGGGATTGACTTGCGCAAAAGTTGGCGCTGCTGCGGATGCAAAGGCTCCGACGATCAGAACTGACAATACGTTTTTTACTTGCATGAACTTTTTCCTTATTTTTGGTTTGTCGTGAAGTTTTAAAAAGACACAGTAAGACGTAAGGTTTTCATTTAGGTTCCCGTAATTTTTAACTTACAGAGAAAACAGACAAAAACCTTACATATTCAGGTTCAGATCCGTTCAAAAATGGCCGCAATACCTTGTCCACCGCCAATACACATGGTGACCAACGCATACTTGCCACCCGTGCGCTCCAACTCGTACAAGGCTTTAACGGTAATAATGGCGCCAGTGGCACCAATTGGGTGTCCGATGGAAATTCCGGAACCGTTGGGATTGACTTTGGCGGCCGGGAAATTCAGTTCTTTGGACACAGCGCAAGCCTGAGCGGCAAACGCTTCATTGGCCTCGATCACATCGATGTCATTGATGCTCAGACCGGCTTTTGCCAACGCTTTTTGCGTGGCTGGCACCGGGCCAATGCCCATAATGCTCGGATCAACACCGGCGTGAGCATAAGATACCAAACGTGCCATCGGCTTCTTGCCTGCTTTTTCAGCGGCAGAACGCTCCATCAGCACCACAGCACCCGCACCATCGTTCAACCCGGAAGCGTTACCGGCGGTCACGCTGCCGTCTTTCTGGAACACCGGACGTAACTTGGCCATGTCAGCCAAGGTCACATCACCCCGCACATGCTCATCCGTGTCAAACACCACGGTGCCTTTGCGACTGGCAATTTCAATGGGGAGAATCTGGCTCTTGAAGTAACCTGCGGCGGCGGCTCTGGCTGCGCGCTGATGGCTTTCAACCGCCAGGGCATCCTGCTCGTCACGGCTGATGCCGTATTTGGCAGCCACGTTTTCTGCTGTCACGCCCATGTGAATGACCTGAAACGGATCGTGCAATGCACCCACCATCATATCGATCATTTTTGCGTCGCCCATGCGATTGCCCCAACGGGCTGTGGGTAACATGTAGGGTGCACGGCTCATGCTCTCCGCTCCACCAGCCACCGCCACATCGGCATCACCCAACAGAATGCTTTGCGCAGCAGTGACGATGGCTTGAAGGCCTGAGCCGCACAAGCGGTTCAGCGTCAAGGCGGGGGTGTGTATGCTCAAACCGCCATCAATGGCGGCCACGCGGGCCAAGTACATGTCGCGCGGTTCGCTATTGACCACATGACCAAAAACCACATGGCCCACTTCGTCTGCCGACACCCCTGCTCGCGCAACAGCCTCCGCCAACACCATTGCACCCATTTTGGTTGGCGAGAAATCTTTCAAACTGCCACCAAAATCACCCACGGCGGTTCTAACGCCGGAAACTACAACCACTTCACGTGTCATTTTTTTATCTCCTAAAAGCCCATTAAAAATCAAACGATGTCGCCAAATAAATCGTAGGCGTCATGCCCTGAAACCTTCACAGTCACAATATCGCCCACCTTGGGGCGCAACCAGGTTTTCGCTGGTTTGGGCATGTGCACATGTCCGTCAATTTCCGGCGCATCGGCCATGCTTCTACCCAGTACACCCTCCCCGCTGACGGCATCCACGATGACCTTCTGGCGCGTTCCCACTTTGGCTTTCTGGCACTGGAAAGAAATGCCTTCCTGCAACTCCATCAATTGCCTGCGGCGCTCTTCACGCACAGCCTCCTCCACCGGATTGGGCAATTGGTTGGCCGTTGCGCCCTCTACGGGCGAGTAGGCGAATACACCCACCCGATCCAACTTGGCCTCTTCCAGAAATGCCTTCAAGTGCTGAAACTCTTCTTCCGTCTCGCCGGGGAAACCGGAAATGAACGTGCTGCGTATGGTCAGGCTGGGGCAAATTTTTCGCCAAGCTGCGATGCGCTCAATATTTTTCTCGCCACTTGCCGGGCGCTTCATCCGCTTCAAAATATCAGGATGCGAATGCTGGAATGGCACATCCAAATACGGCAACACCTTGTTGTCCGCCATCAAACCCAGCACTTCATCCACGTGGGGATAAGGATAAACATAGTGCAGCCTGACCCAGACCCCCAACTCGCCCAATTCCTGAACCAACTCGGCAAAGCGAGTCTTGACTGGCCGGCCATTCACAAAATCGGTGCGGTATTTAAGATCAACGCCATAAGCGCTGGTGTCCTGGCTGACCACCAGCAATTCTTTGACACCCGACTTCACAAGACTTTCTGCTTCCCGCATCACCTCGCCGATGGGCCTTGAAACCAGATCGCCGCGCATGCTGGGAATAATGCAAAAACTACAACGGTGGTTGCAGCCTTCGGAAATTTTCAGATATGCATAATGCTTGGGGGTAAGCTTGACGCCATGGTCTGGCACCAAGTCCACGAAGGGGTCATGCGGTCTGGGCAAATGGGTGTGAACCGCCTGCATCACTTCATCTGCGGCATGCGGCCCTGTGACGGCCAGCACTTTGGGGTGCAGGCCAGCGATAAGGTTGCCACCACTGGCATCCTGCTTTGCACCCAGACAACCGGTGACAATCACTTTCCCGTTTTCACGCAAAGCCTCGCCGATGGCGTCCAGACTTTCCTGCACGGCGCTGTCAATAAAGCCGCAGGTATTGACAACCACAATATCGGCCATCTCATAGCTGGGTACCACTTCATAGCCCTCAACCTTGAGTTGAGTCAAAATTCTTTCGGAATCCACCAAGGCCTTGGGGCAACCAAGACTGACCATTCCTATTTTCCCAGCTTTTTGCTGATTTTCCATGCACTTATACCTAATAATTAAAACAGTTCGCTATCAAAGAATAACGGCGTCATCGAATTGAGACGCCGATCCTTGAAAATCTTGAGTTGCTTGAATACTTAAGACTCTTCTCCGCCCTTTTCCTGTCCCGGTGGCGGGAAGCCCAAATTGTTGAACAATGAGAAAGTCTGGTTTTGAAACTGATCTTGCATCTGAACAAAAATATTTTTGCTCTGATCAATGTAGTTGCTCATCATGCTTTGAATCATGGGGGTCTGAACGGACATGAACTGAGACCACAATTCAGGACTCACAAAGTTTTTACCATCAACCAGGTTCTTGCCCTGGTCCTGCATTTTCGACTGAATGTCCATGAACGCCTGAAGATTTTTCTCGAGGTACGTGCCCATGATGCCCTGCATGGCATTGCCGTAGAAACGGATAATTTGTGAAAGTACGGAAGAAGAAAACATGGGAGCGCCGGCCGACTCTTCTTCAAGAATAATTTGCAGCAAAATGCTTCTGGTCAGGTCTTCATTCGACTTCGCATCCAAAACCTGAAAATTTTCGGTGTCCAGCACCAACTGCTTTACGTCTTCCAATGTGATGTAACTGCTTGTCTGCGTGTCGTAGAGACGCCGGTTGGGGTATTTCTTAATCAGCCTCATTGCCGCAGCATTCATTGTTTCAACGTCCTTGCTCATGTTTTCCACTGAAACAGAGTTTACCGTGAATAAGGCGCGATTTCACGCAGCAAAACGAAAACTGCGCAGAGCCTTGTGAGCCACTGCGCAGTTCGTCTGTGTTTTTCGGGTTTGGCACCCAAAAAATCAACCCATGTGCAAACCGCCATTCACTGAGACAGGAATGGTGCTCACAATTTTTTCCAGCACTTCGGGGCGAATTGCCTTGACCATGTCGGTAGCGATGTAGCCCGGAGAAACCGTGTTGACAGTAACGCCTTTAGAGGCCACTTCTTGCGCCAGAGCCATAGTGAAACCGTGCAAACCCGCTTTGGCCGTTGAGTAGTTCGTTTGACCGAACTGACCTTTCTGACCGTTTACAGAAGAGATGTTTACAATACGACCGAAACCAGATTCAACCATATCATCAATGACTTGCTTCGTTACATTAAACAAAGAGTTGAGGTTGGTGTCGATCACCGCATCCCAATCGTCTTTGCTCATTTTACGAAACACGCCATCGCGCGTAATGCCGGCATTGTTCACAAGGATCTGAACCGGGCCATGCTCGGCTTTGACGCGCTCAAAGGCCAGACGGGTCGAATCCCAGTCGCCCACGTTGCCTTCGGATGCAAAAAACTCCATGCCCTTGGCCTTCATTTCAGCCAACCAACGGTCTTTGCGGGGTGAGTTTGGACCGCAGCCTGCAATCACTTTATAACCTTCTTGATACAGACGAACGCAAATTGAGGTTCCGATTCCGCCCATACCACCTGTTACATACGCTACTTTCTTGGCACTCATACTTATATTCCTATTTAATTCAGTTTTGTTCGATCAACGCTCAACAGCCAAGGCGACACCCATTCCGCCGCCAATACACAAAGAGGCTAATCCTTTTTTCGCATCGGAACGTTTCATTTCATGAATCAATGATACCAATACACGGCATCCGGATGCACCAATCGGGTGACCCAGCGCAATCGCACCACCATTGACGTTAATTTTGCTGGTATCCCAACCCATTTCTTTGTTCACGGCGCAGGCCTGAGCAGCAAAAGCCTCATTGATTTCCATGACATCCAGATCTGCAGCCGACCATTTGGCTTTTTCCAGCGCACGGCGGGATGCAGAAACAGGGCCCATACCCATGATTTTTGGATCCAGACCTGAACTTGCAAAGCTCTTGATGGTAGCCAACACAGGCAAACCCAGAGCCTTGGCTTTTTCAGCAGACATGACCACAACGGCTGCTGCACCATCGTTCAAGCCGGAAGCGTTGCCAGCGGTGACGCTGCCTTCCTTGTTGAAAGCGGGTTTGAGCGATGTCATGTTGTCCAGTGTGGCGCCCAAGCGGGGGAACTCATCGGTGTCAAACACCAAAGGGTCGCCCTTGCGCTGTGGAATCAAAACCGGAACGATTTCATCCTTGAACTTGCCAGCCTTGATCGCAGCTTCCGCCTTGTTTTGTGAGGCCAACGCAAACGCATCTTGTTCCTGACGGGAAATACCGAACTGCGTCGCCACGTTTTCAGCGGTAATACCCATGTGGTACTGGTTGTAGACATCCCACAAACCATCAACAATCATGCTGTCGACCAATTTTGCATCGCCCATGCGAAAGCCGTCGCGGCTGCCCATCATGACGTGGGGCGCTGCACTCATGTTTTCCTGGCCACCGGCAATCACGATCTCTGCATCACCGCAGGCAACAGCCTGTGCCGCCAACATCACCGCTTTCAGACCCGAGCCGCACACCTTGTTGATGGTCAGTGCAGGGACGCCTTCAGGCAGACCCGCTTTAATGACGGTCTGGCGGGCAGGGTTCTGACCTGAACCCGCAGTCAGCACCTGACCCAAAATCACTTCAGAAATCTGCTCGCCCTTCAAGCCTGTTTGAGCCAACAGGCCTTTGATGACCTGTGCGCCCAACTCGGGTGCGGACAACTTTGCCAAACTGCCACCGAACTTGCCGATAGCGGTTCTGGCCGCTGCCACGATAACTACATCAACCATTAATATTACCCCTTGATTTAAAACTTTATATTTAAAAAACTCATCCCAGAAACTGTATTATTCAGAGCGCACTTTTACGTAACGCCCCGGCGCATCTTCAATTGGCTTGAATTTCGCATTTCCTAATTTGGCCTTCGCGGGTTTTACATCCCCCTTGAATCGCCCTAACCATTGACCCCAGTGCTCCCACCAACTGCCCGGATGCTCTTGAGCAGTCTCCAACCAACCCTTTGCGTCTCCGCTTTTATCGCCATCAGTCCAAAAACTGCGCTTTTTCTTGGCCGGGGGGTTCACCACACCGGCAATGTGACCGCTGGCACCCAGAACAAACTCCGTCTCGCCACTGAACACTTTGGTTGTTCTGTATGAGGACACCCACGGAACAATGTGATCTTCTTTGGTGGACAAAATGAAGGTGGGAACATCAACCTTGGTCAGGTCAAGCGACTCCCCCAAAATTTTTACCCGATTCCGCTTCACCAAATTGTTCTCCAGATAACAATTGCGCAAATACCAAGCGAACATTTTTCCGGGAAGGTTGGTGGTGTCGGCATTCCAATACAAAAGGTCGAAGGCCGGTGGCTTTTCGCCCTTCAGGTAGTTGCTGACCACGTAATTCCAGATGAGGTCGTTAGGCCGAAGGCTTGAAAACGCGGAGCCGAGGTCTTTGCCCGGCATGATGCCGCCATTTGCAAAAGCCTCTTCGCGCGCCTTCACCTGCTTTTGATTGACAAAAATACCCAAGGTGCCGGTGTCGAAAAAATCAACGAAACAGGCCAATAAGGTGAGACTTTCAATTTTCTGCTTCTTGCGTGCAGCCATCACACCGGCCGCTGTTGTCAAGATGGTCCCGCCGATGCAGAAACCCAGCGCATTAATGGTTTCCTGGCCGGAAAGCTCGCAAACGAGATCAACAGCCTTCAAAACACCATGTTCAACATAGTCATCCCACTCCAGGTGACCTTGATCTTCCTTGGGGTTGCACCAAGACATGAGGTAGAGCGTAAAGCCTTGCTCAATAACAAAAGACAGCAAGGAGTTTTCAGGCTGCAAATCAAGGATGTAGAACTTGTTGATCGCAGGCGGCACAAACAACATGGGGCGACTGCCTACTTTTTCTGTCTTTGGCTTGTACTGTATGAGCTGGAACAATTCATTTTCAAAAATCACCGAACCGGCTGTGGTGGCCACGTTGCGACCCACCTCGAAGGCGTCTTCATCGGTCTGGGAGATACGCCCTTTTTCCATATCGGCCATGACGTTGCCCAAACCCTCGGCCAGACTCTGACCCTTGGTTTCTATCAACTTCTTTTGAGCTTCCGGATTGGTCACCAAAAAATTGGCTGGCGACATGGCTTCAACCATTTGTTGAACCGTGTAGCGCAGCAGTGTTTTCTCTTTGGGCTCAAGGTCTACGGCTTCTGTCAGACGCATGGCATATTTTGAATTCAGACCATACAAAGCTGCGTTGTACTCAAAAAAACCGTGGTCTTGCCAATCCTTGGACTGGAACCGTTTGTCCTTGGAAATCACGCTGCTCACAGGCGGGGCCTTGCTGCCGTCTTTTTCGACTGCATTGCCCAACATGCCCATGTACAACTCTGTTGCATCTCGCATGTAATCTTGTTGCAGCTGGGTTAGAGTGGGAATGGGGAGCCCGGACATCGCCTTTTGCATGGTCTCACCAATGCTTTGCACAAAGCTCTGCAATGAAGACGCTGAAGGTGTGTTTTGAACCCATGGCTTTTCCTGACCAAGATTGGAAGGAAAAGAGAAAAGGTCTTTGAAAGCATCAAGATTGGGTTTTGGTGATTGCATTGCCGAAGCATCCCTAAGTTTTATTTGTACGATTTTGTGTCGAGTTCAACAACCAGTAAGACATCACGCAAGAAACATGCATGCGGGAAAGGCATTGAAAAGCTGATGTATTGTGCCCATGATTTACTTACTCAATGCTTAACGGATTGACATGAATCAACGAGCCTCAATTTTAGAGGCAAGATTGGGCGCTTGAACAAACAGACGGCCTTGACTTGTCACCAGCGCAATAAATTGTGCACTGCGCAATATGAAAAGTCAATTCGTATTATGAAAAATGAATCCGTTTTTTACGGTCTGCAGAATCAAGCAACACATTGAAAAAAAGGAACACTATGTACATCGTTGCCATCGCCTGGATTTATGTCACAGTTCTAATGGCGGCCACGGAGGAAACGGTTTTGGCGGGTATCAGCACATTTTTTTTCTATGGACTGCTGCCCTGCAGCATCGTGATGTATTTGATGGGCGCACCATCGCGTAATCGCGCCATCAAGGCAAGGGAAAAAGAGGAGCATGAGAAGTGGATGGCAGAACAGGCGGCCATCGAACAGGCCGCTAAGCAGACGCCGGACACTTTGAAAAAAGAACAGGCAGATTAGTCTTTAAGCCAGATCAAACTGGCCATGCGCCCAGTCACGGGGCTGCGCCGGTATGAAAAAAGGCGGGGGTCGGTGAAGGTGTCTTTTTCACAAGAGGCCACTTCAACGGCACCCATGGCTGAAAGCGTCAGCCCGGCCAACCCGTAGAGGTCTGCCATAAACTTGCCGCCCTGCCCCTGCAGGCTGCCATTTTCATTCACCGACGAAGAAAAACAGGCTTCATACGCCTCAGACTTGCGCAAATAGGCTTCACGCACCTCGGCACCCACTTCAAAAGAGGCCGGTCCGATGGCGGGACCAAAACAGGCATACACTTCTGCAGGCTCAGCCAACCCCTGAGCGGAAACTGGGCAAGACGCCTTGCGCAAACGCAACACCGTATTTTCCAGCACACCGTTTAACAGGCCACGCCAACCGCAATGAGCGGCAGCTACCGCAGTGCCCGCCCGGTTCACCAATAAAACAGGCAGACAATCGGCGGTCATAACGCCCACCGCCTGACCACCCCGCGTGGAAAACGCTGCATCCGCAGTCAAAGCATCCATCAAGCTCGCAGGCTGGCCGGACACATCGGCGCATTCAACACCGTGCACCTGCTTTAGCCACACAACCGAAACACCCAGGTGCTCAGCCAGACGCTGCCGACGACCCAACACCTGCGGCTCATGGTCTCCCACATGAAGCGCGGTGTTGAAACCGTAAATGTCTGCATCGGCTTTTACGCCTGCGTCAGTAATCCAGAAGCCCAACCTCGCCCGCAACTGCGACGGCAGACCATGCCAAGCGGGTTCATAACCGGGCAATACCTCTTGCGAACTCACTCTTCCTCTCCGTGGGCCTGTATGGTTTCAACGTCGTAATCGTCTTCGTTGAAATCATCATCCCATTCGTCTTCGACCACAGCACTGGCATACTCGACCCAGAAGTCAGGCAGGCTGCGCAACTTGTCCTCATCTGGCACCTCAATGCCGGCCTCGCGCAACAAGCGCTGAAAATCTTGCGGCACCTCGGCCACGGAACACACTTCATCGCCGTGCGAGGCCAAAGGAGAAAATGCAAGATAGGTGGCATGCAGGGCTTGCCGGTTCAAATCCACCGGTCGGGCCCCCCGTTGGCGGTAAACCAGATCGCCGACCAACCCAAACCCTGCGTGCAGGGCATGAACACGAATCTGGTGAGTGCGTCCGGTTTCCAGCTTGCAGGCCAACAACGTCACGGGAAGGTCTGCCAACTTACCGGTGGCCAAAGGGTAAAAATGCGTGATTGCTGGCTTGCCACCCGCCACCACCGCCATTTTTTGACGGTTTCGGCTGTCACGGCCAATGGGGCCCTCAACCGTGCGGCGCTGTGTCATGCGACCCCACACCATGGCCAGATAAATACGTCGCACCCGGCGAGCCGCCAATTCGCGAATCAAGCGTTGTTGAACATCCACGGTTTTTGCAACCACCATCAACCCTGTGGTGTCTTTGTCCAAACGGTGGACGATGCCTGCGCGCGGCACATCAATCAACTCAGGGTTGCGGTACAACAAACCATTCATCAGTGTGCCGCTCCAATGGCCTGCGGCCGGATGCACCACCAGACCATCGGGCTTGTCTATTACCAGACATGTTGAATCTTCATAGACCACATCAAAATCAATGGCTTGCGGAACAAGCGTTTGCATGTGCTCCGGCGGTTCAGGCCTTAGAACCAACAATTCCAGGCCTTTTAGTTTGTAGCTGGCCTTGATTTTTTCCACACCATCGACGCTGATGCGGCCGTTTTCCAGCCACTCTTGAAGCCTGGCCCGTGTGTAGTCGGAAAAAAGCACGACCAAGGCTTTGTCCAGGCGCTGTCCTGCCAAAGACATGGGTACGCTGGCCTCAAATTTGAGTTCTTGTGCATCAGTTGCTGAATCGGAATTCACGAATACCTCTGTAACGCTATAATCATTGAAGTCATTGCCAATACGGTGCAAAGATTTAATACCTGCCCCCGTTTGGCCCCACATATTTTTAGATATTGAAAGCCTGTCCGTATGACATTTCGAATGGCATTAAAGCGTATCTGCTCAATTTTTCTACTTGTTTCCGTCGTTGGCTTGTCAGCCTGTGGCACCAGCACCAAGCAATTAGATGAAACTGCAGGTTGGTCCGCAGCCAGATTGTACTCGGAGGCCAAGGAAGAGATTCTCACAGGCAATTACCAACGCGCAATCACGTTGCTGGAAAAGCTTGAGGCACGCTACCCGTTTGGCCGCTACGCCCAACAGGCTCAAATGGAAGCGGCTTATGTTTACTACAAGGACAACGATGCGGTTCAGGCGCTTGCCGCCACCGATCGATTCCTGAAACTGCACCCGAACCACCCGAATGTCGATTACATCTATTACTTGAAGGGCCTGATCAACTTCAACGACAACCTAGGTATTTTGGCTTCTTTCGCAGGTGAAGACCCGACAGCACGCGACCCTAAGGGTGCCCGTGCCGCCTTTGATGCGTTCAGAACCATCGTGACCCGCTACCCGGACAGTCGCTACGCAGCAGACTCAGCCCAACGCATGCGTTACCTGGTCAATGCGATGGCCTCAAATGAACTGCTGGTGGCCCGTTACTACTACAAGCGCGGCGCCTATTTGGCCGCTGCCAACAGGGCACAGGCCGTTGTCAAACAATACCAGCAAACCCCGGCGGTCGAAGAATCGCTCTACATCATGGCCAAATCCTATGAAGCGCTGGCAACACCGGACCTGAAAAACGACGCCATGCGCATTTTGAAGCAAAGCTTTCCGGAGAGCGATTTCCTTGATGACAAAACGCTGGCTGAAAACTCTGCAAAAAAGAAACAGTCTGAACCTTGGTGGAAAATCTGGTGATGAACAGCAGCGGCCTGATGAACACCGGTTACTGATCGACCACTAACCAATTATTCAGACCGCCCTTGAGTGCGGGCCGCAATGGCTTGCATTCGCACAACCGCCTCAGACACGCTGCGCGTTCGACCAAACGGCGGCAAACTTCGCCACAGCGTTTTTCCGTAACCTTCGGTCAGTAAGCGCCGGTCTCCGATCACCAAAACCCCTTGATCTGTCTCATCGCGAATCAGGCGCCCAGCGCCCTGTTTCAGCGCAATGGCAGCTTCGGGAATGGCCATTTCATAAAACGGGCTCAAACCTTTGTCTTTTAACCAGTCGTTGCGTGCGGCCACCAGAGGATCATCTGGCGGAGCGAACGGAATTTTATCAATGATGACCAGACGCAGCGCATCGCCTTTGACATCCACACCTTCCCAGAAAGTCGCAGACCCCACCAGAAGCGGCTTATCACTGGATCTGAACTGCTCCAGCATTTCCGCCTTACCGGCCTGGCCTTGAACCAGAACAGTCCAGCCCAAGCTGTTTTCCGAGTTTTTCTGCTCTAGCCACTTTCCAACCTTGGCGGTGGCACGCAGCGTGGTGCAAAGGAAAAAAACACCGCCGTCAGATGCTTGAATCAGTGGCCACAACAACTCGCAAAGTTCATCAATAAAACCCGGCGACTTTGGGTTGGGGCCATCTTGCGGTACACACAACAACGCCTGATTTTCATAATCGAAAGGACTGGGCCAGATGGACGTCTCAGCCCCCTCCAAACCCAACGACTGGTTGAAGTGGTCCAGCGAATTCTTGACACTCAAGGTGGCTGAGGTAAATATCCAGGCGCGCGGCTCACCGCCCCGGCAGCGGCTAAAAGTATCGGCCACATCCATCGGGGAACAGCTCAGTTGCGCCATGAACGGACTCAAGGTCAGCCAGCGCACTGTGTCCACTTCATTTTCCAGTGGATCCAGACCCAGCCACTGCCGCCACACCGCCAGACATTCGCCGGTGCGTTCGGTCAGCTTTTGCCATTCTTCAGAGCGTTCGGCAATGGCAGACAGAACACCAAACAGCGTTTCCGCATGCCCACCCATCGCCTGAATGCCTTGTTCAATAGCGGGGTAGTCTGACAAGCGTCCAAAGGGCAATCTGACAACTTCATTGAGGCGCCCGAGTTCTGTGCGCAACTCTTTGAGGCAAAGGTCCATGGGGCGCAGCACTGTGTCCCAATCGGCGGCATCACGGGCGGAAATACGCCCCTCAATCAAAATATCGCGCAACAGGTCGTGCCACTGGTGGGTGCTGATGCTCTGCCCGAAAAATTGAGTGGCCACATCGCGCAATTGGTGCGCCTCATCGAAAATCACCACACCGGCGTTGGGCAGCAACTCGGCCACACCTTCTTCACGCAACGCCAGGTCGGCCAAAAACAAATGGTGATTAACCACCACCACCTCGGCGGCCTGCGCCTCACGTCTGGCCTTCACCACAAAGCACTCTTCATAGAAGCCGCACTCCTGCCCCAGACAACTTTCCCGGGTGGATGTGACATACCCCCACACAGAGGCATTTTCCGGCACCTCGGTGCAATCCGCCTTGTCGCCGGTCAAGGTGGTTTTTGAAAACCACTCGATGGAGCGCACATGCCTGGCCTCTTGTGGCGAGGGCAAGCGGGCCTCCTGCAAGGTTCGGGCGAGAAAGTGATGGCAGAGATAATTGCTGCGACCCTTGA
>JAJTDO010000042.1:12545-33607 GCA_021300475.1 Burkholderiales bacterium
ACAGGGCGAGCCAAGGCCTTTCTGACCAGCGGAATGTCACGGTCAAACAATTGGTCTTGCAGGGTTTTACTGGCGGTGGAAACCAGAACCTTGCCTTGTGAAAGCAAAGCCGGCACCAAGTAGGCAAACGTTTTACCCGTTCCGGTGCCCGCCTCCGCAACAAGCGTTGAGGGACCGTCAATGGCTCTGGCAACAGCACGTGCCATGTCAAGTTGTGCCGGGCGGGCCGAAAAACCCTTGCAATGGGTGGACAACGCACCGTCTTTTGCGAAGGCGCGTTCTACTTCTTCAATCAGACTCATGGTTCAGGCGGGAATATCGGGCTCTAGTTGGATTTGCAGTAGGGTCACTGCGTCTTTGATTTGCAGTTTGCGTTTTTTCAAGCGACGAATTTGTAGATCATCGCGGCCGGTTTGTGCTTCCAGCGTGGCGATGATTTGATCGAGATCCCGGTGCTCCACTTGCAATTCAATGATGCGCCGGTTCAGTTCGTCTGGATTATTTTGGGCGGTCATGCCGCATGAACCCTTCATGAAAAAAGATGAGTGTAATCGTGTTCCGAAACGTTCCGTAAATCAAGGCTGGGACAGATTCTTTTTATGTCGGCGCCTCGCCTTACTTGGGTCGATTGGCCTCCTGATCGGCCTTGTAACGTTGTCGGCGCTCTTCTTGCTCTGCGATGCGTTTCGCGTTTTCAGCGCGCATTCTGACAGACTCCTTCTGCTTTTCCTCAAAAATTCTTTTGTTTTCGGCCTGTTGGTCTGCTGAAATGGCGGGGGTATCCGCAGGCGCTTCCCGCAGCGGCTTGCCTTTCGGAGGGGGAGGCGCAGCATCGGGCGAACGCTCAGGCTTGGGCTGGTAGGCTTTGGTGTCGGCACGGGACGCTTTTTCCTCCTCCAGTGCGTCTCGCTCACGCTTTCTTTCCTCTTTTTGCCTGACCCGCTCAACGCGGAACAGTTCCGAGGCCGCATTGTCAGCAATTTTCATGTCACGCTTGAACTGAGAACGTTCCTTTTCAACCGCCCTGAGGCAATTGGAAATCAGCGTTTTTTGGTAACACTGCGTCTCTTTTGCCTGCAGTTTTTCCTCGGCCTGGCTCTCAAGCATTGATTTCATCTGAGTAAATGCCTCAGCCTCTGCCAGATTGCTGGGGACAACGGGCGCTTCCAGCGCAAACACAGAACGCACACACAGGGTCCAGACTAAAAAAAAACCGGATAAAACCTGTGGCACAATCCGCAGCTTGTTATTTTCTTTCATCGAACACGCAATCCATGGCAAACGTACAACAAGAACAACGCATTATCGCCCAATTGGCTGACGAACTGAGTGTAAAAGTTGCCAGCATCAAAGCGGCCGTCACGCTTTTGGATGAAGGGGCAACCGTGCCCTTCATCGCACGCTACAGAAAAGAGGCCACCGACGGCCTGGACGATACACAACTGCGCAACCTTGTAGACCGCCTGACATATTTGCGTGAGCTGGAAGAACGCCGTCAAAGCATTCTGGAATCCATTGAGTCCCAAGGCAAGCTGACCGATGAGCTGGCGCTGCAAATCAATGCGGCAGACACCAAGCAGCGGCTGGAAGACTTGTACCTGCCTTACAAGCAGAAACGCCGTACACGCGCGCAAATTGCCAAAGAAGCCGGTCTGGAGCCTCTGGCAGACCTTATCTTTTCAGACGCTGCTGCTGTGCCGGATGCCTTGGCCCCCGGCTTCATCAACGCGGAAAAAGGTGTGGCCGATGCAAAAGCCGCTCTGGACGGCGCCCGCGACATTCTCTCCGAGCGTTTCGCTGAAAATGCCGATCTGCTGGCTGCCCTGCGAGAAAAAATGTGGAGCGGCGGCCATGTCATGGCCAGTGTGGTGGAAGGAAAAGAGCAGGAAGGCGCAAAATTTCGCGACTACTTTCAACACAATGAACCACTGCACAGTGCACCTTCACACCGGGTTCTGGCGATTTTGCGCGGCCGTGAACAAGGTGTGCTGAATTGCAAAATTGATCTGGCAGAACGCCTGGAGGCTGATGCCCGCTCCAACCACCCCATGGAAGGTGACATTGCCCACCACAACGGCCTGAGGCTGACAGACTCCTCCAGAGACAAATTCCTCGGTGATGTGTGCCGCTGGACCTGGCGGGTCAAGCTGAGCTCACAACTGGAAACCGAATTGGTCACAAAAATACGCGAGCAGGCAGAAACGGAAGCCATCGCTGTATTTGCACGCAATTTGAAGGACTTACTGTTGGCGGCACCTGCAGGTGGTCGGGTCACCATGGGTTTGGACCCAGGTATTCGCACAGGCGTGAAGGTGGCTGTGGTCGACAGCACGGGCAAACTGCTGGAAACCCACACCATATACCCGCATGAACCCAGAAAAGACTGGGATGGCTCACTGGCCATTTTGGGACGGATGTGCAAACAGCACAGTGTTGATCTCATCGCCATTGGCAACGGTACCGCTGGCCGGGAAACCGACAAACTTGCCTCTGACCTGATGAAGCTTATGCCTGAACAGCATCTGACAAAAATCATGGTGTCAGAAGCCGGTGCCTCTGTTTACTCCGCCTCGGAACTTGCAGCCAAAGAATTTCCTGACCTTGACGTGAGTTTGCGCGGCGCCGTTTCCATTGCCCGTCGCCTACAAGACCCCTTGGCCGAACTTGTAAAAATAGATCCGAAATCCATCGGTGTGGGTCAATACCAGCACGATGTAGATCAACGCGCCATGGCGCACACCCTGTCGGGTGTTGTTGAGGATTGCGTAAACGCCGTGGGCGTTGAGGTCAATACGGCCTCCGAGGCCTTGCTGGCCCGCGTATCGGGCCTGAACAACCAGGTTGCCCGCAGCATTGTGGACTATCGAAATCAGCACGGCCGTTTCAGCTCACGTGATGAGCTGAAAAAAGTGCCACGCCTGGGCGAAAAAACCTTCGAACAAGCCGCTGGTTTTTTACGCATACAAAATGCGGACAATCCGCTGGATCAGTCAGCAGTGCATCCGGAAGCCTACCCGGTTGTACAGCGCATACTCGCAAAAATTCAGAAAACCGTAAAAGAAGTGGTGGGGCAAAGCAGCATCGTCAGAAAACTGGATGCCAGCGACTTCGTCGACGAGCGTTTTGGACTTCCCACCGTCAAGGACATTTTGCTGGAACTGGAAAAACCAGGCCGCGATCCTCGCCCTGAGTTTAAGAGCGCGACCTTCGACGATGCGGTTCATACCTTGGCAGATTTGCAACCCGGCATGATTCTGGAAGGTGTTGTGACCAACGTGGCAGCTTTCGGCGCGTTCGTGGACATCGGCGTTCATCAGGATGGCTTGGTGCATATTTCCGCGCTTTCAAGCAAGTTTGTGAAAGACGCCCATGAGGTTGTAAAGGCCGGAGAAGTCGTGAAGGTCAAGGTGCTGGAAGTTGATGCCCCGAGAAAACGCATTGCGCTGACCATGCGTCTGGCTGATGAAATCAACACCTCGCCGGCTGCAAAAGGCGCCCCAGGTTCAGGCGCGGGAGCAGACAGAAACAGGTTTTCAGGCAAACCCAACTCTCCAACCAGCAGTTCCAACCTTGCCAACAAACAAGGTGGCAAACCAGGCGGCAGCTCAGGTAACAACCGTGGCGGTCAGGGCGGTTTTGCCGGGAACAATGCATTTGCAGAGGCTTTTGCAAAAGCCAAAAAGAACTGAGCACACACGCGGTCAGTCAGGGCTGTGGCAGCAAGCTTCCAAACATGGAATTAAGCACTTGCCGAAGCAGCCCTACCAGTGGGCAACCGCCCTTTTCTGCTCATGCTGGTATTCCTCGCTCTGCATTTCCACAATGCGGCTGACAGTCCGGAAAAACTCGTTGGCCATGGCGCCTTCAATGTATAACTCTTCGGCGGGTACATCGGCAGACATGATCAATTTAATTTTGTGGTCATACAGAACGTCAATCAGCCAGGTGAAACGTCTGGCTTCAGAGGCCATACCTGCGCCCATTTTTGGAATTTGAGACAAAAAGACCGTGTGAAACCGACTGGCAATTTCAAGATAGTCGTTTTGAGAGCGCGGACCACCGCAAAGCGTCTGAAAATCGAACCAGATGACACCGCCTGCACGCCGCAAGGCTCTGATTTGCCTCGACTCAATCTCCACAACCGGATTCTCCTGCAAGGCCTCTGCGACGGTTTTGAAGGTTTTAAGCAGCAACACATCCGTTTGGGGTGTAATGGGCGTCAAATAGGTATTAACCGTCAGCAATGACCGTCTGCGGTAGTCAGTTCCCGCATCCACATTAATGACGTCGAGTTGGGTGTTCAGAATTTCGATGGCCGGCAACATGCGATCACGGTGCAAACCGTTTGGGTACAGATCATCGGGCTTGTAATTGGATGTCATTACAAAACTGACGCCATTCTGGAACAAGGCCTTCAATAAACGGTAAAGAATCATGGCGTCTGCAATGTCAGAGACATGAAACTCATCAAAACAGATTAGGCGGTAACGCTTGGCCAAGCGATTGGCCACCTCATCAAGCGGATCAACCACCCCCTTGAGCAGGTCGAGTTCGGCATGAACGCCGCGCATGAATTCATGAAAATGCACCCTGATTTTCCGTTCCAACGGGCAAACAGAGTAAAAACAATCCATCAAAAAGCTCTTGCCGCGGCCGACACCACCCCACAGGTAAACACCTTTGGGCACATCTGGACGCAGTAAAAACTTTTTGAGGGGATTGCTTCTTTTTTCCTTGAACTCCACAAAGGCATTGTGCAGTTCCTGAAGGCGCACAATGGCGTTGGCTTGAGCCTCATCGGACCCAAAACCTCGAACACGAAGTGTCTCTTGGTAGTATTTGGTAACGCTCACGAGTCAGTTTGCCTGAAAAAAACGGCGCAGCATACCACGGTGCGCTGCGCCGATTTTGGATAAAAACCTCGAAAAAACCTGTGGACAATTACATGTTGAGTTGTCGTTTGTCGCAGGCCAATGCGGCTTCTTTCACCACTTCAGACAAACTGGGGTGCGCATGGCAAATGCGACCGATGTCTTCGGAGGAGGCTTTGAACTCAATGGCCATGACAGCTTCGGCGATAAGGTCAGAGGCGTGACTGTTGATGATGTGAACGCCGAGCACTTCGTCTGTTTTTGCATCCGCCAGCACTTTCACAAAACCTTGGGAGTCGCCCTGCCCCAATGCGCGGCCGTTGGCCATGAAAGGGAACTGACCGGCTTTGTAGGCCCGGCCTGACGCTTTGAGGTCCTGTTCGGTTTTTCCAACCCACGCCACTTCAGGCGAGGTGTAGATAACCCAAGGAATTGCATCGTAATTGCAATGGCCTTTTTGCCCTGCAATAATTTCTGCAACCATGACGCCCTCTTCCTCGGCCTTGTGCGCAAGCATTGCACCGCGAACCACATCACCGACTGCAAATACACCAGCCACCAGTGTCTGGCAGTGTGCATCCACGTCAATCATGCCGCGTTCGTTGGTTTTCAAACCGATACTGTCAAGGTTCAAACCATCGGTGTAGGGAACACGTCCCACAGAAACAATAAGTTTGTCGCAATCCAGCGTCTGCGCTTTACCGTCTGCGTCAGTGTAGGCAATTGACACGGCCTTCTTGCCGGCTTTCACCTCACCGATTTTCACACCCAAGGAGATGTTCAAACCCTGACCCTTGAAAATCTTCAGCATCTCTTTGCCAACCGATTCATCGCAAGCCGCCAGGAAATTGGGCAAAGCCTCCAGCACGGTGACTTCCGCCCCCAGACGGCGCCAAACCGAGCCGAGTTCAAGGCCGATGACGCCCGCGCCAATGACGCCCAAACGCTTGGGCACATCACCAAACTTCAAGGCACCTTCGTTGTCGCAAATCAGCTTGTTATCCACGGGAATGCCAGGCAAATGACGCGCCTTGGAACCCGATGCAATAATGACCTGCTTGGCCACCACGGCAGAAACCGTGCCGTCTGCAGCCTTCACACTTACATTAAAGCCGCCCTCGGCCTTGCCGGCAAAACTGGCATAGCCTTTGAGCAAGGTAACCTTGTTTTTCTTGAACAGATATTGGATGCCACCGGTCATTTTGCCGACAATGCCATCTTTGCGGGCAACCATCTTGCCCACATCAATGCTGGCACCTTTCACGGTGATACCGTGATCTTCTGCGTGATGGGTAATTTTCTCGAACTCTTCCGAGGAAGCCAGCAAGGCCTTCGACGGAATGCAGCCCACATTCAGACAGGTACCGCCCAAGCGGGGCTCGCCCTTTGGATCGTCGTAGGCATTGCCCTCAACGCAAGCAACCGACAAGCCCAGTTGGCCCGCACGAATGGCCGCAATGTAGCCACCGGGACCCGCCCCGATGACCACAACATCAAATGATTGAGTCATATTGCGGCGTCCTTTAGATGTTCAACAACAGACGCGCTGGATCTTCCAACGCCTCTTTCATGGCCACCAGACCCAACACCGCTTCGCGACCATCAATAATCCGGTGATCGTAAGACATGGCCAGATAGTTCATGGGGCGAATGACAATCTGACCATTCTCAACCACTGCGCGTTCTTTGGTGGCGTGAACACCCAAAATTGCGGACTGTGGCGGGTTGATGATCGGAGTCGACAGCATGGAACCAAACACACCGCCATTGGAGATGGAGAAGGTGCCGCCGGTCAGGTCGTCCATGGACAATTTTCCGTCTTGCGCCTTTTTACCGAACTCGGCAATTTTAGCTTCGATGTCTGACAGGCTCAGTTGGTCTGCGTTGCGCAGAACAGGGACCACCAGACCCCGTGAAGAGCCCACAGCCACGCCGATATCAAAATAGCCGTGATAGACAATGTCATTGCCGTCTACGGAAGCGTTCAGTACCGGGTACTTTTTCAGTGCGTGAACCGCAGCTTTTACAAAGAAAGACATGAAACCGAGTTTCACGCCATGCTCTTTTTCAAAACGGTCTTTGTACTTGTTGCGCAACTCCATAACCGGCGCCATGTTGACTTCGTTGAAGGTCGTCAAAATGGCGTTGGTGGACTGTGATTGCACCAGACGCTCGGCAACGCGGGCACGCAGGCGGCTCATCGGCACGCGCTGCTCGGGACGTCCGTCAATAATTGCGCCGAAGTCTATCGGTGCTTTCACATCAGGCAAGGCAGCAACAGCAGCAGTTGCTGCGGCAGGCTTCGCAGCCACAGGGGCGGCGGGCCTTGCGCCAGTTTCAACGGCTGAAATAACGTCGCCTTTGGTGATGCGACCATCTTTTCCTGAGCCAGCCACCTGAGCGGCGCTCAGGTTGTTTTCAGCCATCATCTTTGCTGCAGACGGCATTGCAACCGCAGCAGAAGACGCAACGGCAGGCGCGGCAGTCGGAGCTGGTGCAGGCGCAGCAGCCACAGGAGCGGCAGCGGCAGGGGCACTTGCAGCAGCGGTGGCAGCCGTGTCGATTCTGGCGATCAACTGACCTGAAACAACTGTGGCACCATCGGCAACCACCAATTCAACCAACACCCCGGCTTGCGGTGCCGGTACTTCCAGCACAACTTTGTCGGTTTCAATATCAACCAGATTTTCATCCCGCTTGACGGCCTCGCCTGCTTTTTTATGCCAGGACAACAGCGTGGCCTCGGAGACGGATTCGGACAGTTGCGGTACAACGACTTCAATAATAGACATTTTATTTTTTCCTTTTGATTCAGCAAGTTTTCAGTGATTTACTTGGTAACCACAAAACCTTTCAGTTTTGCGAAGGCCGTGTCAATCAGGGCCTTTTGCTGTTCAACGTGTTTGGCGTGATAACCCACGGCTGGGGAAGCGGACGCAGGGCGACCTGCATAACCGAGTTTTTGTCCCTCAGACATGTTCTCAAGAATGTTGTGCTGGATCTGGAACCAAGCCCCTTGATTCTGGGGTTCATCCTGACACCAGATAACTTCTGTGGCGTTGGGATATTTCTTGAGTTCTGTGGCCATCGCCTTGTGCGGGAACGGATAGAGCTGTTCCAGACGCAAAATGGCAACATCCTTGATGGCGCGGTCGCGACGGGCATTCATCAGATCGTAGTAAACCTTGCCTGAGCAGGCCACCACGCGCTTGACCTTGGCGTTGTCGAGTTCCTCTGTTTCAGCGATGACGGTCTGGAAGCTGCCGCGATAAAACTCTTGCAGCGGCGATGTTGCATCTTTCAAACGCAACAGGGACTTCGGCGTCATGATGACCAACGGCTTGCGGAACAGACGGATCATCTGGCGGCGCAACAGGTGGAAAATTTGCGATGCAGTTGTGGGCTGACAAACCTGAATGTTGTTGTCTGCGCACATTTGCAGAAAACGCTCAAGGCGGGCTGAAGAGTGCTCAGGGCCTTGGCCTTCATAACCGTGAGGCAACATCATGGTCAGACCGCAGGCACGGCCCCATTTGACTTCACCAGAGGTGATGAACTGGTCAATTACGACCTGGGCACCGTTGGCAAAGTCGCCGAACTGCGCTTCCCAGATAACAAGTGCATTGGGTTCTGCGGCAGAAAAACCGTATTCAAAGCCCAGCACCGCCTCTTCAGACAACACGGAGTCAATGACGGTAAACGGCGCCTGATTGTCGGAAACATGCTGCAGCGGCTGGTAGCTGCCCAGATCCCATTTTTCACGGTTTTGGTCGTGAAGAACAGAATGGCGGTGGGTAAACGTGCCCCGGCCACAATCCTGACCAGTGATACGAACCGCATAGCCGGAAGACACCAGAGAAGCGAACGCCAGATGCTCGCCCATGCCCCAGTCCACTGGAATTTCGCCCAGACCCATTTTGCGGCGGTCGTTTACAACGCGCTCAACCAGCGGGTGCAGCTTGAAGTTTTCTGGAATAGTGGTGATGCGCTCTGACAAACGCTTGAGCTCTGCCAACGGTACGGCTGTGTCGGCTGCATCTGTCCATTTCTTGTTGAGGAAAGGACTCCAGTCGACGGCATACTTGCCTTTGAAGTTGGTGAGCACAGGATCGTAGGTATGGCGACCTTCGTCCATGGCCGTGCGGAAGTCCGCCTCCATCTTTGCGCCACCGCCAGCGGCAACAACGCCCTGGGTTTCAAGACGCTCAGCGTACAGGGCACGTGTGCCTGGATGCTTGCCGATGACCTTGTACATCAAGGGCTGGGTCATGGCGGGGGTGTCTTGCTCGTTGTGACCCAACTTGCGGAAACAAATGATATCGATGACCACGTCCTGAGAGAATTCCATGCGGAAATCCAGCGCCAGTTGCGTGGCCATGACGACCATTTCAGGATCGTCGGCATTGACGTGGAAAACAGGCGCTTCAATCATTTTGGTGACATCGGTGCAATACAGCGTTGAACGGCTGTCGCGCGGATCGGACGTGGTGAAACCGATCTGGTTGTTGATGACGATGTGCACCGTGCCACCCGTGCCGTAGCCGCGGGTGTGAACCAGGTTCAGGGTTTCCATGACAACGCCCTGACCAGCAATGGCTGCATCGCCATGAACCAGAACCGGCAATACTTGCTTGCCGCCACTTTCACCGCGGCGTTCCTGACGGGCCTTGACCGAACCTTCAACCACGGGGTTGACGATTTCAAGGTGAGACGGGTTGAATGCCAATGACAAGTGAACCGGACCTCCGGGCGTGGAGATATCGGAGGAGAAACCTTGGTGGTATTTCACATCGCCAGCGGGCAAGTCGTCACCGTGCTTGCCTTCAAACTCGGCAAACAGATCGCTTGGGTTCTTGCCCAGCGTATTGACCAGCACGTTCAAGCGGCCACGGTGAGCCATGCCGATAACGATTTCCTGAACACCCATGCTGCCTGAGTGCTGAACCACTTCATCCATGGAGGCGATGAAAGATTCGCCGCCCTCAAGGGAAAAACGCTTCTGACCCACATAACGTGTGTGCAGGTAGCGCTCCAGACCTTCCGAGGCAGTGAGGCGCTCAAGGATGTGGCGTTTTTTCTCGGGTGAAAAGCTGGGCGTGGACCGGGTTGATTCAAGACGTGATTGCAGCCAGCGCTTCTGGGCTGGGTCTGAAATATGCATGAATTCCACACCCATGGTGCGGCAATAGGTATCTCTGAGCGATTTTACGATGTCTCGCAGGGACATTTGATCAGAGCCGAAGTAGGTGTTCGAGGCTGAAAAAACGGTGTCCATGTCGGCTTCGCTGAAGCCGTAAAAACTGTATTCCAATTCTGGAATGGTCTGACGCTCTGTGCGCTTGAGCGGATCAAGTTCGGCGTAGCGTGAACCCAAAAACCGGTAGGCTGCAATAATGGATTGAACATCGACTTGCTTGCGCGCGACGGCCAAGTCATGGCTGCCGACCTGAGGACGTATAAAGCCCTGCTTGGCACGCTGTGCAAAAGATTCAACAATGGGAGCGTGTGCAACATCGCGGTCTGACGTATTACCGGTGGTGGCTGGCACCAACTGCATATTGTCAAAGTAGGCGCGCCATTTTTCGGGCACCGAACCGGGATTGTTGATGTAAGCTTCGTAAAGCTCTTCTACATAAGGCGCATTACCGCCAAAAAGGTACGAATTTAATTGAAATGATCGCATCATCTGCGCTTCACCTTTCTTCGAGCTTCTCGTTCAAGATGCGGGGTCGGACTCGCCTCTGACCGATTGTCGGACCGAGCCCCAACGTTTGTGGAATAACCACTCTCCCCACCGACTTAACCAAACCTCTTGGTTTTTCGGTCGCAATTCGTTAACTACACGAATTTAGAGTACTGACTCGAAAAGAATAACACGTTTCAAAAGATGGTTAAAAACGGAATCCCGTGAAATAGTGAGAAAAGCGTTTTGAATCACCAATTTTTTGCGAAGTTTATTAATTTAAAAAAATGGGCAAAAAAAAACCAACCTGACGGTTGGCTTTTTTTTCAAGGCTTTGAAGCATCAACGCTGATCCAGAGGCTTCACATTTCGTGATTCTGAACCCACGAACAACTGACGCGGACGTCCGATTTTGTATTCGGGATCGCTGATCATTTCGTTCAACTGTGCAATCCAACCCACTGTGCGTGCCAAGGCGAAAATGGCGGTAAACAGCGGCACAGGAATACCAATGGCTTTTTGAACAATGCCGGAATAAAAATCGACGTTCGGGTAGAGCTTGCGCTGAACGAAATAGTCGTCTTCCAAAGCAATTTTTTCCAGAGCCATGGCGAGCTTGAACATTGGATCGTCTTGCAAACCAAGTGCATTTAGCACTTCGTGACAGGTTTCACGCATGAGTTTGGCGCGTGGGTCATAGTTCTTGTAGACACGGTGACCAAAGCCCATCAAGCGAACGCTGGAGTTCTTGTCCTTGACCTTGGTAATGAATTCGCCGATTTTTTCAACGCCACCTTCGGCTTGAATGTCGGAGAGCATGTTCAAACAAGCCTCGTTGGCGCCACCGTGGGCAGGACCCCACAAACAAGCAACGCCAGCTGCAATCGCAGCAAACGGATTGGTACCGGAGGACGCGCACAAACGAACGGTTGAAGTGGACGCATTTTGCTCATGGTCTGCGTGCAAAATAAAGATGCGGTCCATGGCGCGAACCAGAACATCGTTCAACTCATATTCTTCGCAAGGATTGGCAAACATCATGCGCATGAAATTGGCGGAGTAGCTCAGATCATTGCGTGGATGCACAAACGGCTGACCGATGGAATATTTATAGGCCATTGCAACCATGGTGGGCATTTTTGCAATGAGGCGAATGGCGGAGATTTCACGCTCTTTCGCATCTGCCGTGTTCATTGAGTCTGGATAGAAAGCTGACAAACCACCCACCAGACCAGTCATCACCGCCATCGGATGCGCATCCCGGCGGAAACCGCGCAAGAAAAATTGCATTTGCTCATGCACCATGGTGTGGGTGGTGACTTGCTTGACGAAAGCCGCCTTCTCAGTGACGTTGGGCAGTTCGCCGTTCAACAGCAAATAACAGGTTTCAAGAAAGTCGCAATTAACAGCGAGTTGTTCAATGGGGTAACCGCGGTACAGCAACTCGCCCTTGTCGCCATCAATGTAGGTAATTTTTGAATTGCAGGCAGCGGTAGACAGAAAACCAGGATCGTAGGTGAACTTGCCGGTTTTTCCATAAAGCGTACGGATATCGATTACATCGGGACCCACGGTTCCTTTGTGCACGGGAAACTCAACCGACGGTGAACCGTCAGAAAACGATAGTGTGGCTTTAATCTCAGCTGTCATTTGGCTTTCCTCTTATTAGATTTTCTTAATTCAAACATCTCTTAACATCTTGACCACGCGATGTACGGCGGGTGTGTCTAAACCGCCTTCCAGTTCTTTGCGGGCCAAAATGACTTCAAGCAATTCGTTGTCGGTCATTTCAAACAACTCTGTGAGTGCTTCCACGTCCTCATCCGACAATTCGAGTTCGTGGCGGTCAAAAAACCGCTGGATGATCAAGTCGTTTTCCAGCAGACCACGTCGCGCACGCCAACGAAGTCGGGCACGCTGTGATGCATCAGACTGATGATTGAAACTGTTCATAGCTTAAAACAAAAAAATGGGGTTGTGCACTGCACCACCCCAATATGTGTCAATAATTATGTACGGTTTTCAAACCGCACGGCGAACCATCAGTTCTTTGATCTTGCCAATGGCTTTTGTGGGGTTCAGACCTTTCGGGCAGACGTCCACGCAGTTCATGATGGTATGGCAACGGAATAACCTGTAGGGGTCTTCCAGATTGTCCAGACGATCGCCTGTGACCTGATCCCGGCTGTCCGCAATAAAGCGGTAAGCTTGCAGCAGACCGGCAGGACCGACAAACTTGTCAGGGTTCCACCAGAAAGAAGGGCAACTGGTTGAGCAGCATGCGCACAAGATGCACTCATACAGACCATCCAATTCTTCCCGCTCTTCAGGAGACTGCAAACGCTCTTTTTCAGGCGGAGGCGTATCGTTCACCAAGTAAGGCTTGATGGAGTGATACTGCTTGAAAAATTGCGTCATGTCGACGATCAGATCACGAATGACTGGCAGGCCTGGCAACGGTTTCAGAACGATGGGTTCTTTAAGGTCGCGCAGGTTTGTAATGCAAGCCAAGCCATTCTTGCCGTTGATGTTCATGGCATCGGAGCCACAAACACCTTCACGGCAAGAGCGGCGGTATGACAGGCTGTCATCCACATCGCTCTTGATTCGCATCAGGGCATCCAACAGCATTTTGTCGGTTGGCTCAAGTTCAACCTCGAGCTTTTCCATGCGTGGTGCCACGCCTGTATCAGGATCGTAACGGTAAATTTCAAACCGTACTTTGCGTTTTCCGCTCATTTCTCTTACCTCAAACAAAAATCAGAACGTACGTTTTTTAGGCTGGAAAGTCTCAACAGTCAGTGGCTTCAGATTCACTGGCTTGTAGTCGAGCCGATTGCCTTCAGAGTACCAAAGTGTGTGTTTCATCCAGTTTGCATCGTCGCGGTCAGGGCAGTCACGGTGCGCATGCGCTCCACGGCTTTCCTTGCGCGCATCAGCAGACACGATCGTGGCTTTTGCAGTTTCAACCAGATTGTCCAACTCAAGTGCTTCAACCAAGGCGGTGTTGAAAACCTTGGATTTGTCCTTGATGTGGACATCTTTGCTGCGCTCAGCCAACTGACCGATGATGGAAACACCTTCGCTCATCAATTCGTTGGTACGGAACACGCCGCAGTGGTGCTGCATGCTCTTGCGAATGTCATTTGCAACATCCTGGCTGCGCTCACCACTCTTGGAGTCCATCAGACGACCCAGACGGGCCATCGTCACGTCAGTTGCGTCCGCAGGCAGGTCCTTGTGGTTCTTGGCCTTGAAGTTCTGGGCGACAATATGATTGCCGGCAGCACGTCCAAACACCACGAGGTCCAACAGGGAATTCGTACCCAGACGGTTTGCACCGTGAACTGAAACGCAAGCGCATTCGCCAATGGCGTACATGCCATTGATGATTTCGTTGGGATTGCCATTCTTGGGAGCGACCACCTGACCATAGAAATTCGTAGGAATACCGCCCATCTGATAATGGATGGTAGGAACCACTGGAATGGGTTCTTTGATCGGATCGACGTTTGCGAACTTGATGGCGATTTCACGGATGGAGGGCAGACGCTTGTTGATGACGTCGGCTCCGAGGTGATCGAGTTTAAGCAGCACGTAGTCTTTGTTGGGACCGCAACCGCGGCCTTCCTTGATCTCCTGGTCCATGGAACGGGAAACAAAGTCGCGGGGAGCCAGATCCTTCAATGTGGGCGCATAGCGCTCCATGAAGCACTCGCCATTGGAGTTGAGCAAGATACCGCCCTCTCCACGCACGCCTTCGGTCACCAGAACGCCGGCACCCGCCACACCCGTGGGGTGAAACTGCCAGAATTCCATGTCTTCAAGTGGAATGCCTGCACGCGCCGCCATACCCATACCGTCGCCGGTATTGATAAAGGCATTGGTGGACGCTGCCCAGATACGACCTGCACCGCCGGTTGCGAAAATGGTGACCTTGGCTTCGAGAATCATGACTTCGCCGGTTTCCATTTCAAGCGCTGTGACGCCGATCACGTCGCCGTCGGCGTCGCGAATGATGTCCAACGCCATCCATTCGACAAAGAACTGGGTTCTTGCGCGAACGTTTCGCTGGTACAGCGTGTGCAACAGGGCGTGACCGGTACGGTCTGCCGCTGCACAAGCGCGCTGAACGGGTTTTTCGCCAAAATTCGCCGTGTGACCGCCGAAAGGACGCTGATAAATGGTGCCGTCCGGGTTGCGGTCGAAAGGCATGCCAAAGTGCTCAAGTTCGTAAACGACCTTGGGCGCCTCACGGCACATGAATTCGATGGCGTCCTGGTCACCCAGGTAGTTGCAACATTCAGGCCTGCTTCCGCGAGCTGTAACGAACAACGCATTCCTGCACCGCCCGCCCCCACGATCACCGCGTCAAATCGACGACGCGGCAGAGAAGTCTTGATGCCTACCACTTGTTAGACCCTCCAAAGAATTTGTGCAGCGTACCCGGCAGAACCAACGAGCCAAAGAATCGTCAGTACCTGCAGCCCCAAGCGCACTCCAGTGGGCTTAACATAATCCATCCAGATGTCCCTGATGCCAAACCATGCGTGGTAGCAGAGAGACAGCATGGCCATCAAGGCCAGAATTTTCCCCAAAGGCAGGGAAAACACTTCGAAATTGAAAAAATGCACCCACTGCTCGTAGCCGAGGTCTGAAGTGAAGAGGACCGCGATGAGCAAGCCAATGGTGTAGACAGACATGATGACTGCCGTGACGCGCTGGGCGATCCACTCTGACAGGCCATAGTGAGCGCCGACAACGATGCGCTTTGAACCGATATTGTTGCCCATGCTTAAAACACTCCGAAAAGTTTGAGACCGAAAACCGCGGTCAGCGTAAGGCTAACACCAAAAGCAATGGCGGCAGACTTTTGCGCAGCGTCTTTCTCGGTGCCTATATGAAGGTCAAGAACCAGATAACGAATGCCCGCGCAGAAGTGGTGCATGTAAGACCAAATAAGACCCAGCAAAACCAGCTTTGCCAACGGGTGGGCAACAATGCCCTTCATTTCTTCAAAACTGATTTCAGAAGTAATGCTGCGGTCAAACAGGGGCAGAAGTATCATGGGGAGGGCCAGAAACAAAAGAGCTCCGCTGACGCGATGCAAAATCGACAACTGACCAGCCAGTGGCAAGCGATACCGCAGAATCTGGGTGACGTGAATATTTCGGTAAACCGGACGCGGTTTTTTAGCTACGTTTGACATTCGTGATCTATCTCGTAAAGTTTAAAAAAACCTGTTGTAAAAAACCGTCCACCTTAAAACAGGGTGGACAATTCGCTAAGCTTCGAGCGCTATTTTGACGCAAAAACGCCTGATTGTATAACCGACCTGACTTTTGGTAATTTAGTTCAACAAAAATCAACATCTTAACTAAGCTCGTTCTTATAGTAGAAATTGTCTGTAACGTACCAACCACGCCTGACTTCAACGGGTTTATCGCCAAATGCCCTAGACAAACGCTCGACATAAAGCAAGGGAAAACCCTGATCAACACCCAGCAGGTCGGCTTGTGTTTTGTCTGCGGACACCGCCTTGATGCGCTCTTCAGCCGACACCATGCAAACGTCGAATGTGGACTCGAAAAAACCGTACAAGGGACCGCTCCATGCATTTAGCTGCTCTATGCTCAGGCCTTTAAACGGCCCCAGCGGCAACCATATTTCATCAAGAACTGTTGGTTTTGCGTTAAACGACAGTACCCTGCTGATGACGAAACCTGACTCGCCCGCTTTTAATTCTAGTAAACGGGTGATGTCTGCCGGCAGACGCAGGCGTTTGAATTCGACGATGCGGCTTTCAGGATATTTCGGCTCTCCGGTGTCAGGCACCAGACGAAGAAACCTGAAATGGGCGCGCGCCTCGTTGTGGGTAGCGACAAAAGTGCCCTTGCCCTGACGGCGAACCAAGAGATTTTCATTGGAGAGCTCATCGATGGCTTTGCGTACCGTGCCCTGGCTGACGCCAAAACGCAGGGACAACTCAACTTCAGAGGGAATGAGTTCACCCGGCTTCCATTCGCCCTGCCCAAGGCTTTGCATGATAAGCGCCTTGATCTGCTGATAGAGAGGACTAAAAGTTGGGGATCGCACCACGGGCATCCTGCATCGACGGGTTGAAAAGAAACTTAACTTAAGAACACATCCTGAAAGCAAATATACCACCACTCCTTTATCTTATATAAGACACAACAGTAATTTTTATTTTCACCGTCACTTTTTTTGGTTTTTTCTTTAATCCACCCCCAAAAGCGGGCCCATTGGGTTTAAACTCCGAGGGTTTTTATTACACTGACCGGAGTTTTAAATGACTAAACCTGCAATGCGTGTTGCCGTTACAGGCGCCGCCGGACAAATCGGCTACAGCCTGTTGTTCCGTATTGCCAACGGCGATATGCTGGGCAAAGACCAACCTGTGATTTTGCAACTGCTGGACATCACCCCAGCGCTGCCCGCCGTCAAGGGCGTGGTCATGGAATTGGAAGATTGCGCATTTCCGTTGCTGGCTGGCGTTGTCATCACCGACGACCCCAATGTGGCATTCAAAGACGTAGACGTGGCTTTGCTGGTTGGTGCTCGCCCCCGCAGCAAAGGCATGGAGCGCAAGGACCTGCTGGAAGCCAACGGCGCCATTTTCACGGTTCAAGGCAAGGCACTTAATGACAATGCATCGCGCAACGTCAAGGTTCTGGTTGTTGGCAACCCAGCAAACACCAACGCCTACATTGCAATGAAGTCTGCGCCAGACCTGAGCCCAAGTTGCTTTACCGCCATGCTGCGCCTGGACCACAACCGCGCCTTGTCGCAAATCGCTCTAAAAACTGGCAAGCCAGTCTCCAGCATTGAAAAGCTGTGCGTCTGGGGCAACCATTCACCCACCATGTACGCTGACTACCGCTACGCAAGCATTGACGGTCAGTCTGTAAAAGACATGATCAACGACCAAGTGTGGAACAGCGACGTATTTTTGCCAACCGTTGGCAAGCGCGGCGCAGCCATTATTGAAGCTCGCGGCCTGTCCTCAGCAGCCTCTGCTGCAAACGCAGCCATTGACCACGTTCGTGACTGGGTACTGGGCACAAACGGCAAGTGGACCACCATGGGCATTCCCTCAGACGGCTCTTATGGCATTCCGAAAGACGTTATGTTCGGTTTCCCTGTAACGTGCGAGAATGGTAACTACACGATTGTTCAAGGGCTGGAAATTGATGCTTTCTCCAAAGAGCGCATCGCCATCACCCTGAAAGAATTGGAAGATGAGCGCGAAGGTGTGAAGCACTTGCTGGCCTGATTATCTGGCGCAGTGAGTTCATCACGAAAAAGCCGACCCCTGGGGTCGGCTTTTTTTTGCCCGACATACCAACGCAAACGGCTTAAGCCTGATGCTTTGGACGCAACTATGGCTTTGCGCAGGTTTTTGTTTGCGACTGAAACGCCCAAACGCCAGAACGATCATAGTTTTTAATTTGCTCAAGGAAAACGGCATCACTGATGAGGTCGGGTACAAAAGCAGTGCAGTCTTGCGTGCAACCTTCTTGAGGGAAGCGCCGCAACAAGCGCTGGGCGTTCGCGCCAGCGCCTGAATCAATGGCATAACGAGCGACAAAGGGTCCAAGGCCCATCTGAAAATTCGGTTGGCTGGAACGCCACCAATCGCTGTACACGCCGAAATGCGGCTCCATTTGGGTGAATTGTTCTGTGGCCGGCGTTTTGATGAGACCACACACTGGCAATGACCACAGCGTGAGCCAGTACTGGGAGCCCACCTCTGGGTAAAAGGAAATTTCACCCGACGTCATTGGCCACTGGCTTTTGTTTTCCCATCGCAAATAACCCACTGCAGGCAAACCTTCCTTCACCGTAAGGGCGGCGATGCCTTGCTCTATGGTGCCGGCGTACTGACTCAACACACTCGCATACGCTGGTTGCCCAAGACGCTCAAACAATTTTGCAGCAATTTTCAAGGACGCCAATACTTCGATGTTGTCCATGAGGTAGCGCGAAGACCAGGGGCGACCGTCAGGTGCACGGTCTTTGCGAAATGTGCGAACCAGTTGCCCCTCCACCTCGTTGAGCAGGTTGTGGCGAATCATCGCTTTCACGACGTCAAGCCGCGAAATATTGGTAGCCGGTGTGCGCCCTTCCCCGGACTTGACCCATTGGGTTTGCTGTAACCACGCCAGATCATCGGTTTCCAGTGCGTAACGGCTCAGGGCGTAGACAAAAACGGCCGCGGTGCTGTCGTGGGAGTCGGCGTGACGAATGAACCTCAAACTGTCATCAGTATCGAGCAAAGACCAGCCCACATCAGCATTGACGCGCCCCATGCTGCGCCAACGTCTGCCGGCAGCGTCGGTGTGAAACACCCCGGACGGCGCACCATTGGGGAAGCTTAAAACAGGCTGTGTTCGCATTGCTGTAACGGGCGCATGGGCGAACAACTCCCACAACTGACCGTCTTGTGCGCGGATGCGCAAACCCAAGACCTCGGGATCGTCAAGGTTGGCTGGCATTGGCCCGGGATGAACCACCAAAGCCAAAGCCCGCTCAAAGTGCCTGCGATGGCGACTCAGCGCCTCGGGTGACGCAAACGACAGCGCCAGGCTGGTGAAATACCAGTCAAGACCAGCCACAGGCGCCCGCCTGAGCAAGCCTTCATAGGCCAAGGGTACATTGGGCTGGCTAACCGAGTTTCGCAATTCATACGACTTGAGCACGGAGATCGCCTCTTGCGCGTTTGCCGTGCCGAAGAGCAGAAAGAAAAAGACAAAACGCAAAGTCAGTGTTCGAAAAGAGTTGAGACCAAAAAACACGCGGGAACCTGAATAAGGGGAATACCAATTCATGGGTAACCATGCGAGTGTTAAAGTTCGAGCTTATTTAAAAAAACATGCGGCGTCTGCCGACTTTCCGACGGATCAAACACCATGCCAAGCCACCAACCCGACGAAGTCCTGATTGATGCACTGCCCAACCGCCCTGTTCTTCCGGTCTGTGACCACTATGCGGGCAACCCAAAATTTTATGAAAAGGCGCTGGCAGTCAGGCAACGTCTTGGGCCTGTGCTTGACATCACACTGGACCTTGAAGACGGCGCTAAAGTGGGTGAAGAGGCCCAAGCGGCTCGCTGGGCACAAGAGCAACTGCAAAACTTTCCGTGGGACAGCAGGGGTCTGGGGGTCAGGATTCATGCGGTAGACCACCCCGCCTTCAAAGACGACCTGAACACGCTGCTGGCAAGCCCGAGCAAGCAACTGAGTTATTTAATGTTGCCCAAGGCCGGAAAACGGTTGGGAGACGCCTCCACCCCTTCATGTTTTGATAGAAACACCGGGCGCCGTGCTGGATGTTGAAAAAATTGCAGGACTGATGCGGGTGCAGTCGCTTTCCTTCGGCGTAATGGATTTTGTAAGCCACTTTAACGGCGCAATTACCGACGACGCCATGAGAAGCCCCCGGCAATTTGAACACCCGATTCTGGTGAATGCACGCGTGGGCATTTCGATGGCTTGCCATCGTTTCGGCAAAGTACCCTCCCACAACGTTTGCACCCAATTCAAGGATTTGTATGCAGTCACCGCAGACGCCCAACGGGCACGCCGGGACTTTGGATTTTTAAGAATGTGGAGCATACATCCGGCGCAAATCGAACCGATAATCAGCGCCTTTGCACCTAGCGACACAGCGCTTGCCCAAGCAGCTCAAATTTTGCTGAAAGCACAGGACAACAACTGGGGTCCAATTGAGTTTGAGGGCGTGTTGCACGACAGGGCAAGCCTGCGCTATTACTGGAGCGTGCTGAAACAAGCCCGACTGACGGGCACCGCTTTGCCAGCCGGTACCCACACATGGTTTGAAAAAAGCCCCTCTTAAACTTCGGGCCGTTTAAGCATACGCCACAGGGTCACCCGGCTCACACCCAGCGATTTGGCTGCGGCTGCGGCATTGTCACCATTGGATTGCATGGCTTTGACGGCACTGGCGTAACGCACATTTTTTAGTTCCGCCTTCCGGTTGCGTGATTGAACTGAAGCGGTGACGCCAAGTTGCGTCTGCCCAAGATTGGTACTGTCCTGCAATTCAGGAAACCAAGCGTAGAGCTGCCTTTCGCCCAGCGGTTGGGACTGACCCAAAAAAACAGCCGCGCGCTTGCACCACTGCCTGAGTTCGCGCACGCTACCGGGCCAGGCGTAGGCTTCAAAAATCGGCAAAGCCAGTTCAATGAAATCCCTGCGCCGTTGAACGCCGGGGGCTGGGCTGGAGGTAGCCAAAAAATACTCCACCAGCAAAGGCAGATCCTCCTTGCGCTCCGCCAAACTCGGCAAATGCAGACGCAATTCATTGATGCGGTAGTACAAATCTTCGCGAAAGCGTCCTTCTTTCATGCTGGCTTGCAAATTCACGTGGGTGGCGGTGATCAAGCGAAAGTCTGTGCCGCGTATTTTTGTGGATCCGATGCGACGCACAGCCCTTTCTTCAAGTACGCGCAATAGACGCGATTGAAA
>JAJTDO010000043.1 GCA_021300475.1 Burkholderiales bacterium
CTGCCCACCACCGGAAAACAATCGCTTCTTGGTTTTCTCGCAGCCGCCTTGCGCACACGCACCCTTTTTGAAACATCAACGGGCGCGCCGGTCTGGTCTTCCATCAATTGCTGTATGCGGCTCATCAAGCCCTGAACATGTGGGCCCAACAAACCTGAACCCAAATCACCCAACAGGTTCTGCATGGTCAGCAAGGCGTGCGCCTCTTCAGCGTTGAACCACATGCCCGGCAGGTTGTAGGTGGCCGCACCGGGTTTGACATGAAGCCGGTAACCACGCTCCATGGGGTCCCAGTCAATGGGCACGTTCATGCGGTCGCGTAGGTACTCAAGGTCGCGTTTAAAAGTGGAAATGGAGACCTCCAGGGTCTCCAGAAATTGCTGGGCAGTCACAATCCGACCGCCCTGCACCATTGCTTCCATTTTATAAAAGCGTTCAATACGCTCCATCAATGCCCCTGCTTGAAAAACTTCACGCTGCCGGCGCCACACCCCTCTCGGACCAGCGATTCGCACGCTTGAAAGTCCCAAGGTCGTTGAAACGCACGCCGTTGGCCTTCATGACTTCATGACCTACCTTCGCAGTCATTTGGCGAATATAAAACGGATCGCGCACCACAAAGTGATGTATTGCGTGGGTTGAACCAAAATTAAAACAGAACAGATGCGGAATCAAAAACATCTTGTGGTTCAGCACCTGGCATTGCTGCACAAAGTTGCCGTCTTCAATGTCCCCGAAATAATGCATATTGGAACTGATGAAATTAATGCTGAAAGAGCGCAGCAAATTCGGTCCGAACACCAGCACAGCCAACGTGTTTGCCAATGCTATGTTTTCGGTGACAAGCGCTGGCCACGGCACGGAGAAACCCAACAAAACAGACGCAGATTCAACCGCCCAATAAGCCACATACGCATGCCAGCTCACCCAGAAGGCAGACGCCAACGGAAAGTTGCCAATCGCACCTTTTGTGATGGCAAGTAAACGCTTCCCCTTGGGAACCTTCAAAATACGCAACACCACCGACAATTCTAAGTCCAACATCATCAACAAGCGCAGCGGTGACATTTTTTCACCGTTGGTGATGGCACGCTCTTCCAAATCTGTCGCGGTACCGGAGTGTTTGTGATGGTGCAAATGAAGATGGCGACGTGCCCAAGGGTTAATGGTGCTGGGTCTGCAGATCCAGACCAGAACCATCATCAGGTTGTGCATGAATTTGTTTTTGCGAAAGTACATGTAGTGAATAAGGTCGTGTTCCAATTCATGGGTAAACGACATAAACACCGCGATCACTGGAATGGTGACATACCAAGCCAGAAAGCCCTGCAAATAGGCCCAACCCGTGCCTGCAATACCAGCCATGGAGCCCAGCAATATTGCCATGCCGATGGCATCCTGATGGGCGAGGATCGGATACTTTGCGCGAAGCCTGTCGCCTTCGGCGAAGATTGCCTGCTTGATGACAACAATTCGTTTCTGATCCTCCGCATTGATCAGATTCTGTTTGATACGCGTGGTGCCCATGCAAACTCCAAAGTAAGTGGTTCAATCAAGAAACCACAGTATGGACACAGCAGGCAGCGAACGCTTGCTCCACGACGCCAACATCATGACTTTCAGCGCCAAACAGAACGTCGCTTGGCGCTGAAATAAACACATCAGTCCGCCAGTGACATCAGCACGGTGCGAACCGCTTCCGAAATGCGTTGAAACTCAGGGGTTTTTTCTCCTGTACGCTCATCCATGTAAAGGTCTTTTCTGACTTCCAGCATCACGGACATGACCCGTGGCTCCTTTCCGTGGAAATCCGAAGGCACCACGCAGCCTGCAAACGGGTGGTTCACACCCACACTGAAGCCTTGCTGCCAAAAACCATCTTCAAGCGCATCGACCAACCAAGCTGGTGTGTGCAATTCATGCGTACCTATACAAATTTGCGGGCGTCTAGGATCTTCTGGTTTCTCATAAGGCAGCGCCTGAGATGAAAACCCGTGACCATCCACAATCAGGCACTTGCCGTGTTTTTTCAAGCAGGCGTGTGTGAGTGCATTCAAACGTTCATGGTGGGGCTCGTACCATGTTTGCATCAGCACTCGCCGCTCGGCCGCGCTGATGGTGTGCCGCAATGCCCTGCCGTCGTGGGTACGTTCGTACACAATGCCCATACCGGCACTGGCCATGGGTTCATGCATATCTTCAGGAAAACGCTCCACATCGACCACCAGACGGCTGACATCGGCGCGAACCACCTGCAAGGATTCAAGGCTTGCGCAGAATAGATCGAACGAATGAAGATCCGCCATTAAGCGCGCCTCAGCATCAAGATCGGAAGGATCTATGCAAAATTGCGGTTTAACGGTGTCAGGAATGGCAACTGAGTCGTGAGGAATGTGAAAAATCAACCAAGGGGGCAGCATAAATACAACGCTTTCTTAATGCACAGCATTTCAGTAATAAAGGGAAAATCATTCGTTTTATTGCATCGAAACATGGCTGACGGCCCGTAAGCGCGTCTATTTTTTTATGTTTTCGGAAATTCAATGTCGTAAAAACAGAATAATGTGCCCATCGCTCACAGCGTGAGCGATGAAAACTGAGGCGAAGCTTGCAACGCAAAAAGAAAAAAGCCAACGTTTTTAATTACTTGAAGTTTAAAACCTCAAGCATTTTCTAGTTAATTATTTTACAAATAAAGATCAATAAAATATCACCAATCAACGTAAGAAGAGGTCAGATGTTTCAGAGGCGGACAGCGGGCGCTTGCGCTGTGGGAGTTCAGAGACCGCTGCAGCGGGCTCGTTAGCCTGCGGACCAGCGCTCGGTGCCAAACCCAATGAGGCCGGAGCGCCTGTGGCCGGTTCAGCTTTTATTGACGACTCGGATGGAAACGGTACCGCTGGCATCACGGCACCTTCAATGTCTGAAAATGTAACGTGGTACATCAGTTCCGCCTGTGCAGCCCCCGCAAAAACGGTACCTGTGGACGCTAAAATCAAGGAAGCAATGGTTCTGCAAATGGTTTTCATGAAGCGGCTGTCCTCCGTGTGGTTGAAGTTCTATTGCATCAGATCACAAAGTGGTATTTAAACATTGGAAATAATCATTCATATTTAGAAAAAGACACCCAAGCATAGGCTTCTTCTCCCATTTAAAGAGTAAAACCACGATGAACCAAAGAACTCGACCGGAAAACAACGAGGAAAAAATACAAGCCGCGCTAAAAATTGCGTCTGAATTTCCCCATGGCCTGTATCAGCACTACAAAGGTGGTTTTTACACAACGCTGAGCATTGCGATTGAAGAGGCCAGCGTTCAAGCCGTGGTGGTGTACCGCTCCCATGAAAACGGGGCACTTTGGACCCGACCTTGGACAGAGTTCACCCGCTCAATTGAGATAGGGGGACAGCAACAGCCCCGCTTTCGCAGGGTCGAAAACCTGTAACGGGTGAATTCGGGGAAGAAGCGGGTCCGAGGTGCTATGCTTTCGGGTTTTCCGCGGCATCAACCCTATTTCCTCAATGCAGAATTGAGACCGGAGGCATTTCTTGGCTGTACTTGGCATTGATTTTGGAACCTCAAACTGCGCTGCCTACGTTGCAGATGCAAACGGGCAAATTACAGGGGTTCCGCTGGAGGGTGACGACCTCTTGTTGCCTTCCGTTATCTTTACGGCACGCCGTGAAGTGGCGGCCAAGCAGATTGAGGCCAACGAGTTTTCACGCAGGCTACGCAGCGCCCGCGCTGATCAGGCCAAACTCGCCCGCAATGGCGGCAGCGCCATCGACGAACAAACTCTCGCACGCAGCATTGAAGCCGCGATGCGACGTGAGGCGCTCGAAGAAGCCGACAAAAAATACTGGGACCAAACCTTTTTCTCGATGATGCAAGACGGTCAAGCCGTGATGTTCGGCAGCCCGGCGCTGGCGGCCTACCTGGCAGACCCCTTGAGCGGCGCCTTGGTGAAATCGCCAAAGTCTTTTTTGGGCAGCGACCTCAGCGATGAATATGTGTCCTATTTCGAGGGTGTCATCACCCAGATGCTCTCCCACATCTTGCGCAAGGCAGAAGCGCTGGTTAAAAAAGAAATTACCCAGGCTGTCATAGGGCGCCCTGTTACCTACCACGGCACGCGAGGCCAGGAAGGCAACAACCAGGCGGTAAACGTGATGGAAAAGGCCTGTAAAACCGTGGGCTTCCAGCAAGTGGAATTCGTCATGGAGCCGCTTGCCGCTGCGCTGGAGTATGAAAGCGGAATCACCAAAGACACGCTGGTGTTGGTGGTGGACATTGGCGGAGGCACCACCGATTGCGCCTTGGTGCAACTCGGTCCGAACAGGCGGCTTGCCAACCGGCGGGACAGCGATGTACTGGGCTACTCGGGCGATCGCATTGGCGGAACAGACTTCGATCAAGCGCTGGCCTGGCACAGCTTTATGCCCCTTCTGGGCAAAGACGCCATGACAAAAAAGAAATTGCCGATTCCCTACGGTATTTTGATGGATGCCATCTCAACCCGCGACATGCCGGCACAATTGCGTTTCAGAAGTGCGGCGCACCGCATCGAACAAATGATCAGGGAGGCGCAAGATCCAGAATTGCTGACCCGCCTGCTGATCTTGCATGAAAACCAGTACCAACATCGGCTGATCAACAGCGCTGAACAAACAAAAATCCAGCTGACTCGACAAGCGGTTTGCACAGCGCCGCTGGACTACCTTGAAGCGTCGCTGGAACTTGAAGTCTCGGCGCAGGATTTCTCCCGGGCTTCTGACCGGGCCATTGCAAAAATCAAGGACATCGTAGGAGAAGTACTCAAAACAACCGGCGCCAAACCTGATACGGTGTTCATCACTGGTGGCATGGGTATGTCGCCTGTGGTGCAAGGCAGCCTGCGCCAACTGTTTGCGGACAACACGCGCATTGAAGTGGGCGACATGTTGGGCTCTGTGGGCAAAGGGCTTGGTTTGTGCGCCATGAATTTATTGAACCGGTCTGCCACCTGACCACACTTTCACACCAAGCCACCATGAATCCAATGACAGACCTCCAGACAAGCAACAACAGAAATTTTGTGTTGGTGACCTATGTGTTATTTGCGATTGGCGTTTTCACCGGCGGTATTTTCACGTTGGTGGGCGTCATCATGGCTTACGTCAAAAGAGCAGACTGCGCCGGCACCTATCTCGAAACCCACACCCAGTGGCTGATCAGCACGTTTTGGTGGGGCATGCTGTGGTATGTGCTTTCTGGTTTGACCGTGTTTATAGGCATCGGCTTTGTCGGCTTTTTTATAACAAGTCTCTGGTATCTCTACCGCATCATCAAAGGTATTGTAAGGTTCGCAGATTCGCGCGCCGTGGTGTGACATCGCCAAGGTGCTCCAGGAAACAACCCGGAACGCAGCGCTGACGTAATATGGTTTCCATTGATGCAAAGCGCATCACAACCTCAATACGTTCAAGAGGGAAACACCATGTGCGGACGCTACGCCCTGGAAGGGCCTCTCAGTAAAATTGCGGAGTTTTTTCATGCCACTGTGCATGAGGGAACCGAATTCACCAGCAGTTGGAACATCGCCCCAACGGCCTCGGTGCCGGTGGTTAGAATCAACCGGGCGGGCGAGCGGGTTGTTATCAATCACCGTTGGGGGCTGATACCGCATTGGGCTGGCGAAGAAGGCATCAGCCTGAACCTCTACAACGCCAGAGGCGAAACCATCGCAGAAAAGCCCGCTTTCCGAACCTCATTTAAAAGAACACGCTGTTTGATTCCTGCCAGCGGCTATTACGAATGGCAAGCACCGGTACAGGGGGGCAATACCCGCAAACAACCCTATTACATTTCTCCAGCGGTCTCTGGAATCCAGACAAGCCAGCAGACCAGTTCAAACGAGAAACCCGCCTATTTCGCCATGGCCGGCGTGTGCGATCAGTGGGCCTCTCCCAGAGGCGAAATGATCATGTCATTTGCCATCATCACCACCGAAGCCTCAGATCCAATTGCCTACATCCACCAACGCATGCCGGTCATGTTGGAGGAAAAAAACTGGTCGGTGTGGCTTGACCCGGAAAACCACGCCATTGAAACACTCACACCGATGCTACAGTCAAGCAAGCAAGTTCAGGCGTGGCCTGTGAGCCTTGCGGTCAGTGCCGCGGGGCGGAACAGGCGAGACGCGGCCGATCTTGTTCAGGCAATCTGACCCTCTTTGGTAAGTAATCAATTTTGAGAAATTGAAACATTTTGTAATCCATCTGTGCGGGCGCGCACCTAGACTGTGCATTGAGCCAATAAGAACGCAGCCAGATGTCGAAAAACGCCCCCCTGTTTTTGTCCCGAAGCCGTATTTTCGTATTATTCGGGTTAATCAGTCTGGCACCTGCAACCTCATTTTCAACAGAACTGCTGCAACGGGAAATCAACCGTGCCGACGGTTTTTCTTCCCTGAGCAAAGAATTTTCCAGCGACTACAAACTGACCGATGTTCAAGTGGCGGTGAAACAATGTCTGGAATTGCTCTCAAGCAGCAAGTTTCAAGAAGCCTCAAAGCGCTGTAACGCAGCACTTCAACTAGAGCCCAGCAATTCGCGCCTGCAGATGCTCAATGGCTTGGTTTATCACATTCAATCGCTCGATGGCGACTCAGAAAAGTCCGACCTCGCGGAACAAGGCTACAAACTGGCCCTTCAATTTGATTCCTCAAACTGGCAGGCCCACTACTTTTTAGGCTCACTGTATTTTGAACAAAAGAAATACAGCAAGGCGCAAGACTCCTTTTCTGAAGCCCTGATGTTTGAAGCCAACGACATGGAATCCTTGGTCGGGCTTGCCGCAGCGTCCTACTATGCCAAAGACCCAGCAACTGCGGCTAGCGCTTTAAAGCGCGTAACGGCCGAAAACATGGAAAGTATTGACGTTATTCGGCTTGCAACTGTTGTGTATGCAGCGGTGGGCGATGAAGAAACGTCCCGCCAATGGCTTGAAAAGGCAAGGACCAAGGGCTTGCGCCCTGCTCAAATCAAGCAACTGGAAGACAGGGTTGCGCACTGGGGCAGGTTGCACCGGTCTGCGCAAGCCAGCGCTGGCTCGAAAGCGCAGAAAATGACAGTTCAATTTGACGGTGGCGGTTTTGGCGCACCTGCAGGCGGCGGCTTTGGTGGAGGTGGCTTTGGTGCCCCTGCTGCAGGTGGCTTCGGTGGCGGCGGTTTTGGTGCACCCGCTGCAGGCGGCTTCGGTGGAGGAGGATTCGGTGGTGGTGGCGGATTCGGTGGCGGCATGGGTGGGCCTCAAATGCCCCCGGCCAGCAACAGAATGGTGTTGCTTGACGTTGTTATGCTAAAGACTGAAGACACGATTGCAACGCGCAAAGGCGTGAACCTACTGAGTTCACTGAGTCTGCAATTCGGCGGCTACAGCAAAATGAAAGAGCGCATTGAGACCAATAAACTCGACAGTTCGAGTTCCGATACCACTACCATTACCCGCGCCATCAGCGTGCCTGCCCTCACCTATTCATTGAACATTGCAAACTCAAATTCAAATTTGAATGAGGTGCTGGCAAGGCCTACCATTGCAGCGCTCGACGGGGTGAGATCAGAATTTTTCTCTGGAACAGAACTTAATGCGGCCGCTGTCACGTCCAGTAATACAGTGGGTGGCGGCTCAATTTCGGTGCAAAAGGAAATTGGCGTGAAACTGGGGGTCACCCCGTTTTTCTTGTCAGACAACAAAGTGCGTCTTTCCGTAGATGCGCTGAGAACCTTTATCAAACCACCCAGCACAGACATCAATTTCACATTCAAAATTGAAACCTCGAAAATCAGCGTCACCTCCAACGTGGTGCTTGAATTTGGTGAGACACTGGTCTTGGGCGGTTTAAGCGAAAAGGAAACCTCGCGCATTCGCGATGGTGTTCCGGTGTTGCAGGACATTCCCGGCTTGCAGTACTTTTTTTCTCGGCAAGACACCTCTGATTTTCAGCGCTCTGTCATTATGCTGATAACACCGCGAGACCCCTACTACACTTACCGCCCCGACTTTAACAACGAGTTGGACGAACCTGAACCCAACTCAGCGCCGGCAAACAACAACGGCAAACCCATGGGAGCGCCCAGTGGCTTTGGTGCTGCGCCTGCCGCGCCGGTATTTGGTGGTGCTCCTGCAGCGGCTCCTGTGTTTGGAGGAGCTCCCGGAGGCTTTGGTGCTGCGCCTGCCGCACCGGTGTTTGGAGGTGCCCCTGCAGCGGCCCCTGTGTTTGGCGCTGCGCCACCAGCAGTTGCGGCTGCGCCAGTGTTCGGAGAGGCTCCTCAAGCAGCGGCGGCACCGGAAGGTAACAACCCGTTTTTGCAACCCAAGGCAAACGAACAAGCAGCGCCAGTGGTCAAACCTAGAATCAACAGGCCCACACGGCAGTTAAGAGCCCGTTACGGCGATTGGTTCGAGCCTTATCCAACTCTCGAATCGGTGTTTAACCATTTGGGAAAAACCACGCTGTACCGCGAATTCAGAACAGGTGATGTGACGCTGGAAAGATGGGACAGACAAAGTTCGACCTATGAGCGTCTGCGGCAATCGCTGGACTTTCTGTTCTATTGAAAGACATGCCGAGATGAAACCGATAACCGCTATTTTTACAAGCCTGCTGGTCTGCATTTCAGCCTGTTCAACAACCCCGGTACCCAATGACTTTGGCGACAAACTCATGTCTATTGGAACTGCATCAGAAATTGGTGTTTTCCATCCAATTGGCAAGGGTATTTGCAACTTGGTCAATGAAAACAGGGAAGCCACTACCGTGCGCTGCATTGCTTATACCACCGGAGGCCCTGACTACAACGCGCAGGCTGTTGGTGTGGGCGACTTGAAGCTGGGCTTTGCATTTTCTGCATTGTCCAGAACACCCTTTCCCACCTCTTTGCGCCATGTACTAACGGTGTATGAAGCACCGATCGCCCTTCTTGTGAAAAAAGACGCTGGAATAAAAGAGCTTGCAGACCTGCGTGGCAAACGCATGAACATCGGCAGCCCCACATCCGGAAAACGCTTGTTGATAGACACGGTATTCAAAAGCGCGAAACTCAGTATCAAAGAGTTAAGCGTTGCCAAGGAACTGGAAACCAACGACATGGTGGAGGCTTTTTGCAACAATGAAATTGACGCTGTCATTGAAGCTTTCAGCACGCCCAACCCGATTTACGACCGTTTAATAAAGCAGTGTGATGGTGAACTGCTTGCGTTAAATGAGAGCGTGATTGCGCAACTCATTAAGGACAATCCTAAACTCGAACCCATGAATATCCGGGTGTACGACAGCGCTTCCAAAAGTGAAACGACCCGCACGACTGCCGGACAAAAGATTATCTTGGTTGCACAAGAAACCACCGACCCGGAAGCGGTTTACCGATTTTTAAAATCTCTGCTGACAGACATTGACAGGGTCAGAGCCATCAACCCCTTACTGGCTGATTTCGACGTGCAAAAGTCGCTCAAACCCGTCAGTGGCTTTCCGAGCCATGAGGGTGTGAAGCGCTACATCAAGTCAAGCGGTATCAAGGGGGACGCAAACCGATGAAACCTACCTTAATGCTCAAGAAATCTGTGTTGCTTACGGGTAAGAACAGTGTTTTTGCCCTGTGCATTTTTCTTTCTCTTTCGGCACAAGCCCGTGATTATGAAAAAGTAAAAACACTGACTAAAACAAAGGACTGTTCCTACTGCGATTTGCGTTACCTTGACCTGAACAACCAGGATTACAGTCAGGTCAGTTTCAGGGGGGCTTACTTGTTCGGCATCAACTTTGAAAACAGCAGATTGATTGCCTCAGATTTTGAAAGTGCAGCCCTCTACAACGCTAATTTAAAGCGTGTTGACTTAAGCAACGCCAATATCAGCAAAGCCAAATTGCAATTAAGCAACTTGTCAGAGGCCACGCTGATTGACGCCTACATGGTAAATGCAGAACTGGGTGGCGTGGTTCTCAATGGTGCAGACCTTTCCGGCGCCAATGCTCGTACCACCATGTTTTACGACGCCTACATGCCCGATGTGTTCGCCATCAAAGCCAACTTCAGCGAAGCCGATATGCGCCGCATCAACGCACGCAGAGCCAATTTTACGGATGCCACGCTTTCTTACGTCAGCATGGGGCAGTCTGAATTGCAGGTGAAATACAGCAACTTTGCATTTGCCCGCTTCAAAGGCGCCAATCTGGTCAATGCCATTCTGGATGGCAACAACCTTGAAAGTGCAGATTTCACAGATGCAAACTTGTTAGGTGCCACCATGACCAACAACTCAACACGTGGTGCAAACTTTTGCCGTGCAGTAATGCCAGACGGCAACACTGGAGCTTGTCCATGAACTTAACTTTCAAGCTTGCGGGGGCGATGGTGATGCTTGCATTGCACACTGCAATAATGCTGGGGAGCAGCGTTGTACATGCGCAAACAGGTGCCGCACCACAGACCTATGGCAACCGCTTGTTGTCGATGGCCCTGCTCAAACCACATCTCGACGACGTGCGTCAGATGGTGATTGACCTGAGCAGCGTTAATTCGCCTGAGATGGCGAAATACTATGAAGCGGCCATGGCTCAACGCATCGGCAATATTGTGCAAAACCAGCAACGCGTCAAAGACGCTATTCCCAGTGCTGACACTGCAAAACGTGAGGGAAATATGCAACCCGACATGCGTCAGGCATTGCAAACCCTCGCACAAATGAATGAGCAGCTTTTTCCGAAGATTGCTTTACAAATGGAGCGGGTTGAAAAACTCAATCCAAACCTCAAGCGGTATTTCGATACCGTAAGAACTTTCAAGTATTAAAATTACCCACCCAGTCAGCAAGGACTATTATGAAAAACGTAAAAAATATTCTTAAATTCGCCGCCGTCAGCATCATCGCAGCTGTAGGTTTCAGCCAGCCAGCACATGCACAGAAGGGTTCACGTCTGTGCGGTTGGGTTGCAAATTACCAAACCCAAACAGGCCCACAGGCCCTGGCCTTCCTGTATGAAATCAGAACAGCAGACGCAAGTGACGGTCGTCAGTGTTCAGAGTTCATCAGCAAGGTTTATGACAAGGCCATCAAATCAAACGCGCAATTGAGCCAGTTGCCGTTCCAGAAGGTTGAAAAAGCAACCTGCGAAAGCGTTGGTTCCATTTTCATCGGCGCACAACACCCATCAAACGACATGTGCGATTACATGGAAGCAAAAAAGCCCTTCCAGGTACAGAAGAGCTTGGTGAACAATGTTCCCACAACGGTTTACACAAAGATCGACATCTAAGTTTTTGTATTAGTTGACCGTTTGACTTCACCAGCGACCTACTTTGGTCCGTCTGGTGGAGTTCCTGTCTCTTATGTGCCTTAGCGGATAGAACCCCGCCCCCTCCTCGCGCAAAAATCCTCTCTTCGATATTTCTTCTCATTGAGCTTCCCGCCAATGGTCCGAATTCATCTCTAGGAGCGCGCACATGAAACATCAGGCTTTACTCCCATCAACACCAGCGAAGGCGATTCGACAAGCCATTTCTCTGGCATGTATTTCCTTTGCCCTTGCAGGTTGCGGAGGCGGCAGTGGTTCAAGTGCAGCCCCTGAAACCGCTTCCAGCGAAGCAAACAGCGCAGGTATGATCCCTGCGCTGGTTTCCATTGATTCAAGCGATCAAACTGCTGAAGTTATCACCGCTACAGGAACATATCCAGCAGATACAACTCCGGGGCGGTTGGCACCCTCAGTTGCCGATTTGTTGCCCGACCCTGGTGTTCTGCTGATGCTGATTCCAGACGCACAAAGCTCCGCTGACCCCAGAGTGATGTCGTGGGTGGACGCGGCATCAGAATTGGGCGTACGTCTGCAACCGATTACAGACACTCAGTTTTTGCAACTCGGGGCAACCGCTAACGGATTCGCTGGTTTGATATTGCCAGACAGCCTTCACACAGTTGCCAGCGACACCATTATTGCGGCCATCGACACCTACACCCGCAACGGTGGCAACACATTTTTAACCTATGATTTCGGTGCGCTCACCTTACAAAATGGGGTACCTGTCTATCCAATTCCTAAATCGCGCCTCAGCGGTCTGGCGGGCGTTGACTATGTGCTCTACGATGCGCTTCGCGACAGAACAACAGGTCTTGGACCAGTCACAGCAACCCGCAGCACCTTGCGATCTTTGTTGGTACCGCCCGGAAAATCAAAACTGTTTACTGGTTTGACAACCAACACACTAACAACGGCAGAAGCCCCTTCAGTCAGCACCTCATTGTTGGGTGCAGCCGGAATATCACAAAACTCAGCCTTGTATTTACCTGTTAGTACCAGTGACCCGGGTGGTGTGAAAGGATTTGATCCGCAGCAGTATTCACAACTGCGCTATTACAACCACGAAGGAACCACTGAAACACAAACCAAGCAACGTGAAGTCTCCGTCAAACTTTCTCGTGCAAAAAAGGGCGAGACGCCAACCAACGCAAGCCGACCCATCGCTGAATCAAGTCGTATCTCCGAAAATGCTGTGCTGACGACAGATCCTGTTGAAGCCTATTCCGGTTACTTGCTGGGAAATCTGATTTACCCCACCTATGTCACCCAAGGTGCTTTCGGTAGCGTGGCCGGGCAACAAACACTGGCGACTTCACCGCAGTTTGGACTGGTTGCCGGCTTGAACTCAGTGGGGGCAGGCAAAGTGATGTTTGTAAATTTGCCTTTGACCTACTTGAAAGGGCGAACCGATGCATTGATGATGCACGGCTTCCTGAATTACTTCACACGCAATGTTTTGAACATGGCGCACCTGTCGCCCATGCCCAACGGCGTTGCCGGAATGACGTTTGACTGGCATCTGGATTCCAAAGAGGCGCAGGCGCCCACCTTGAACTTGATGAAACTCAATGTGTTCAATGATCCGCAAGCCCTGTTCTCCATAGAAATGACCGCAGGACCAGACACCATTGTGGCGGGCGATAAACTGGGTTGGAATCTGGCAAACAATGCCACTGCAAAACAGATTCTTAAAACCTTTCAAACAGCAGGACACAGCGTAGGTGCGCACGGTGGGTGGATTCATGACTTCTACGGCGGCAATGCAACAGAAACCAACCAGCTTTCCAGCACAGGCGGGGCTTGCCTGAACAAGGACAACGCGACAGACAATTTCTTGCAGTGCTTGATCATGAACCGCCGGGATGTGGATGCCGCCACCGGATTTTCGTCCCGCAACTACTCTGCACCAGAAGGCAACAACCCACCTTGGGCCATGACTTGGCTGGAAAACCAAGGGGTGGTTTCGGCCTACTTTGCAGGCCACACAGGCTTAGGCGCAACGCGGCAATACAGGGATGGCAACCTTGCCAATCCGAACATCTGGGTATTCCCGGTAACCCCTCAAGGCACTTATGCAACTTACGAAGAATGGCAACAATACAGAACCCCAAAAACAGAAGTGCTGACCTGGTACAAAGACTTGATTGATTTCAACATCAACCTCAACACCAGCCGCATGGTGTATGCACACCCACCAGGTGCCAACCGTTGGAATGGTGTGCTCAGAGAAATGCTGACATACGCCAAGTCGAAGTCACCTCAGTTTGCCTGGTATACCTCCAATCGGTTGGCGGACTTCATGAGCACACGCTTGTTGGTGAACTGGACACAGACTGTGGACTCCACAGGTGCAATGCAGTTCACGGTTACCCATCCAAGCAACCTCAACGAAATGGTGTGGCGACTGCCAAAATCCAAGTACACAAAAGTACCTGTGATTGTGTCTGGCAATGGTAGTGTAATCACCACCGACCCTAACCATTGGTTGGTCAAGGCTGGTACAGGCATTCAACTGGTTTTTAAATCCTGAAAGTACGCCATGTCAATCTCATCCAAACTGCGCCATCAATACTTCTTTTACATCGCATTTGCATTGATCATTGCCGTTTGGGTGATTGGCGTGGCGGCCAGTAAAACGCTTGCACGAACCCAGCCGACACCCATCGGCCTGACCTTGCTGATTCCCCAAGCCTCAAGCCTGCAACACCCGGTCACACAAGCTTGGCTGGCAACAGCCAAAGAGGCCGGCATTCTCCTTAATCCGGTCACAGATGACGAGTTTCTGCGCGCAAGGGCCAACAACCTGCCCATGGCGGGTGTTGTGTTGCCTGACTCCGTGCATCAGCAGGCCTCGGATCTCCTCATTACCCACTTGTACCGGTATGTCAATGAAGGCGGAGATTTGCTGGTGAGCTTTGATGCGGCCACGCTGCAGCATGGTCGTGCCACCTATTCAAAAGAGGCCTCACGTTTGTCTGAATTGGTGGGGGTCAAGTATGCCTTGTACAACACCTTGGGGGATGCCACCACGGGGCAAGGCGTTGTCTACGCAAACCGCAATGCAGAAAAAAAATTGGCCATTCAACCGGGAAAACTGGATTTCGGAGTGAAAGACCACGACCCGTGGGGCGCTCTGACCACCTACGCCTATGAGGCCTTGAATTACAGTTTTTACAAAACAATGGGCGCTGGAAAAACCGAAGCACTGTTGAAATCCGAGCAACAGGATGTAATTGTTTCCAGCAGCAACTATGGCGGGGGCACCGTTCTTTTTGCAAACCTGCCACTGGGTTATTTGAAAACAAGAACCGATGGTTATCTGCTGCACAAGTTGCTGACCCACTTTGCCACAAACATTGCAAAGCAACCTCAGCTTGCTACTACACCTGATGCAATCGGCGGAGTAATTCTTAGCTCGGAACCTCAATTGGAAAGCAGCGGGCTGCATAAAAATGCAAAAGGGTCTCGGGCGTATTACACCACGGCTGACAGTGGCCTTGGGCCTACGCACTCCTACGCATTCGGAGAGCCCGCACAGGGCAAGGACATTTGGGCCTTTCCCATTTCACACTTCAAGCAAAGCGCAAGCCTGAATGAAATCTCACAGCAAGGTGTCAGTCAGACAGAGGTACATGCCTTCATTGTTACATTTTTGAAGCATGTCAGTGACAATCACATTGCCCGCACCCTGCACTTCAATCCTGGTCCGCAAGCACAAGACACTCACGCCATGGACATGCTCAGCCTTGAAGCGGAAAAATTACAGGACAACGGCCGTTTCAGGTGGTACCGCATGAATGATCTGGCCGAATTCATGACGCTGCGGGAAAGAACCCGTTGGCAAGTCACCCAAAGTGCACCAGAAAGCAGGAGCAAGCAACTCAGTGCCTACAATGAAAGTTCCCTGATTTCACAGACATGGATATTTGACAAGGCCAGCACTCAGGCGCTTAAAGTGGTTGAGGGCACAGCCGTGGTCAGAGAAGTGGGAGACAAATGGATGGTCAGGGCTGAAGATTGCCGTTCTCTACGGCTCGAATGGCAAGAGCCGGGAAAAAGCTGAACAATAGCGGTAAGATAAGTGGTTGCCGACCCAACCAGACCGAGGCCTTTCGCCATGAAACACACCATACTTCGAATGGGAGACCCACGCTTGTTGCGAATTGCGCAACCGGTTGAAGAATTCAACACGGCAGCCCTGCACACATTGATTGCAGACATGTTTGAAACCATGGAGGCTGTGGGCGGGGTGGGTTTGGCGGCTCCGCAAATCGGGGTTGATTTGAGACTGGTGATTTTCGGGTTTGATGAAAGCCAGCGGTATCCAGACGCACCGGGCATACCGGCCACCATTCTTATCAACCCCAGCATTCAACCACTGGGTGCTGAAACGGAAGAAGGCTGGGAAGGCTGCCTTTCAGTCCCTGGTATGCGGGGTTGCGTGCCGAGGTACACGCACCTGAGATACACCGGGTTTGACGAGAAAGGCCAACCTATTGACAGAACAGTTGATGGATTCCATGCTCGGGTGGTTCAACATGAATGTGATCACCTCGATGGAATTTTGTATCCACAGCGGATCAAGGACATGACTCGCTTTGGATTCAATGATGCTTTGTTCCCGGGGCAAGCAATCAAGGATGACTGATCACCCTTGATGTGCCCTTCATCGTTTAGTCGCTCAATTCTGCGAGATTTGATTCCTCATCCGATACGGGTGAGGGTGAACGGATCAAATAATCAAAGGCGCTTAGCGCAGCTTTCGCGCCCTCACCGGCTGCAATCACGATTTGCTTGTACGGTACGGTGCTTGCGTCACCCGCTGCAAAAACGCCGTGTAAATTGGTGTGGCATTTCGGGTCAATGACAATTTCACCGAAACGGCTCAGTTCAATGGTGCCCTTCAAAAATTCAGTGTTGGGCACCAAACCTATTTGTACAAACACGCCTTCCAATGCGAGGTGGTGGCTTTCCCCGGTGCTGCGGTGCTTGTAGATCAGACCATTTACCTTTAGGCCGTCGCCAGTGATTTCAGTGGTTTGGGCGTTCAAATGAATACTGACGTTGGGTAAGCTTTTTAGCTTGCTCACCAATACTGCATCTGCTTTCAAGGCATCAGCAAATTCAACCAGATCGACATGCTGAACCACACCGGCCAAATCAATCGCGGCCTCGACACCTGAATTTCCACCGCCAATAACCGAAACACGCTTACCCTTGAACAAAGGGCCATCGCAGTGCGGGCAGTAAGCAACGCCTTTGTTCTTGTACTGTTCTTCGCCAGGTACATTCACATTGCGCCAGCGTGCACCCGTTGAAACAACAACGCTTCTTGCCTTCAGGCTGGCGCCGTTGGTCATTTCAACTTCAATGTAGTCGCCGGGGTTTTCCGCTGGAACCAACCGCTGCACGCGCTGCATGTTCATGACGTCCACTTCGTAGTGGCGTACCTGGGCCTCAAGCGACGCAGCCATTGTGGGCCCGTCTGTTTCAAGCACAGAGATGTAATTTTCAATGGCCATGGTGTCATTGAGTTGCCCACCAAACCGCTCAGCGGCCAACCCCACGCGAATACCTTTTCTGGCTGCGTACACTGCGGCGGCGGAACCAGCAGGACCGCCTCCGATGACCAACATGTCAAAGGGATCTTTTTCGCTGAGTTTACGTGCCTCACGCTCGTCTGAACGAGTGTCAAGCTTGGACAACATTTCTTCGAGTGACATGCGCCCTGAACCCATGACCTGATCGTTCAAGTACACCATGGGAACCGCCATCACCTGGCGCGCATTGACCTCAGCCTGAAACAATGAGCCATCCACCACCACTGTTTCAATCAACGGATTGAGAATGCTCAGCAATGAGGCTGCCTGAACAACGTCAGGGCAATTGTGGCAGGACAAGGACATGTAGACCTCAAACTTCATCGGTGTGTCGAGCGACTTGATTTGCTCAATAACTTCCGCCTCAACTTTGGGCGGATGACCACCCGTCCACAACAGCGCCAACACCAATGAAGTAAATTCATGGCCCAAGCCGCAACTCGGTGGCCTTATCGCTGTCGTCCAGCGAAGCGATGAGGCGCACAGGGGTACGGAGGTTTTGCAGGTAGGCCTGCAACTGGTCTTTTAATTGTGTATCAAGCATGGTGAGTTCTTTCGAATTTAGATCTTGCCAACCAACGCCAAAGAAGGCGACAGAGTCTTGGCGCCTTCATTCCACTTCGCAGGGCAAACCTGACCTGGGTTGGCAGCAACATACTGGGCGGCCTTGAGCTTGCGCAGGGTTTCCTGAACGTCGCGGGCGATTGCGTTGTCGTGAATTTCAGCTGTCTTGATAACGCCTTCCGGATTGATCAGGAAGGTGCCACGGTAGGCCAAGCCTTCGGATTCAATGTGCACGCCAAAACTGCGTGTCAGTTGGTGCGTAGGGTCACCGATCAAAGGAAACTTGGCCTTGCTTACAGCCGGGGATGTCTCGTGCCAGACTTTGTGTGAAAAATGGGTGTCTGTCGTAATGATGTACACCTCGGCGCCTACCTTCTGGAACTCAGCGTAGTTGTCTGCTGCGTCTTCAACTTCTGTGGGGCAGTTGAACGTAAATGCAGCTGGCATGAAAATGAAGGCGGACCATTTGCCTTTCAGCGTTTCGTTGCTGACTTCAACAAATTTGCCGTTGTGGAAGGCTTGGGCTTTGAAAGGCTGGACTTGGGTGTTGATCAAAGACATAAAAATTCCTTAAGAGGTTGTTAAAAACTATGAAACATGTGGAAGCGATAGGGACGGATTGTAATGGAATATCAAAAACCATGTGATTGATAATCTAAATGACTGCGATAGCGTACATTTTAAACAACATAAGCAGACATTTCGAGCTGGTTGTTTTGTGAGTTTTTGCCTGTCGTTTGATGTAACATTTAGAGATGTCATTCAACTGCGCAAGCGACATCGCTTCAATCCATGGCGATTTTAATTGGGCATTTTTCAACTGGAGCGGTTGTTGTGTCTTCTCAACCTGATTTCATTGCCGTTGAGTCTCGGCACTCAAATCTCAGTCGTACTTTATTGGATCGCATCAAGTCAGAGCCATTTATAAGCTTTGCGCTGTTGCTTAGCTTGTCGGTTTTTGCAAACCTGATTCACACAATTATTTTTTTTGATGGCAGCAGGTCACACACAAAGTTTGTTGCCTATCTGGGCTTCGTAGCGCTCACCCTAATAGTGTGCATGGTGTTGCTGAAGGAAAGAAAAGAACGAGCGGCCTTGTTGTTAATACAGGTACTGGCGATCTGTGCAATCACAGCCGAGGTGTTTTGGTTGGGTTTCGGCATACGGGCCCCCTCTTTGCCCTGGTTTGTTTTCGCCTCATTGTTGGCAGGCTTGAACCGGGAATTCCGGTTTGCCATCGTCACCACAGCCTATGGCACCTCAATGGTGCTCCTTTTGCTTTTAGCACCCTCTTACCTACCAGCAATCGTGGCCCTGACTCAAGCCCCTGTACCGTTGTCCCACGCCATCGTTGGATGGGGTGCGTTCTTTCCTTTGGTCTTGACTGTTGCAATGACAAACGCCCGCCAGAACCATGAAGAAGTTGAAGCGGTGCAAAGCAAAATAAAAGGCAGGGACTTTGCGATCTCTGCGGTTTCACATGACTTGCGTACACCGCTAGCAGGCATGGTCACTGCCATCAAATTGCTCAAACATCCAAAAGCCACAGAGGAAGCAAAAGCAAGGTACTTGCGCATACTTGAAGACACAACAGAATCGCTTTCAATGCTGCTAAATGACTTTCTGGACATGAGCAAACTCAACGCAGGTGCATTTACATTGTCGGCCTCAGAGTTTCATTTGGGCAAAGTGCTGACTCAGGCCTGCGAACTGTTTGCAACCGTGGCAGAGCAAAAAGGACTTTCATTAAACTGGAATATGCGCAACGCTCGCAACGTAGAACTTTATGGTGATGCAACACGACTGAATCAGATGTTGTCTAACCTGATTTCAAATGCAATGAAATTCACCCAGCACGGATCCATCAGTGTTGAAATGGAAGAGCTTGCATTCAACTCAGACACAGTGACGTGGAAATGCACTGTCAGCGACACCGGCAACGGTATTCCGCTGGAAAGTCAGGCGCATTTGTTTGAAGCGTTTTTTCAGGCAAACAACCAAGCCAACGTCAAAGCAGCCGGTACCGGTCTGGGGCTTTCATTGGTCAAGCAATTAGCGCAACAAATGGGGGGCGATGTCGGCTTCTCATCGACCCCCGGTGCAGGTTCAAAGTTCTGGTTCACTTTTACAATGGGTATGAGTAAAAAACCCTAAAGTTCACAAATCATCAACCTGCACAACACTCAATGCAGGCAATAACTTCAGATCACGAGAAAATTGGTTTCGTTTACGTCGGGACGCCCCAGTAAAGTGGCAAATTGAACGGCTGAAAAAGCCAAATCCGATCCGTCTGCATCATAAGAAACAGCACCGCTTTGCCTGTCATAAATAATGCGGGTGTCTGTGCTTACTGTCTCAGTACTTAAAGTAAATGCTGCCTCAGACAGTTGCCCATCGGGTATTGTGTTGAAGACATCCGAAAGCAAAAAGATTTTTTCGGTTGGCGCATTAAAATCTTTAATGGTGTCCACGTTGGTGGCTGCATCCAAGGGGGCATAGAAGTAAAAACCATCTACGCCGGAACCGCCAGTAATCGTGTCATTTCCGTAACTGCCCAGCAAGGAATCATTGCCGGCACCACCATCAATAACATCATTACCGCCAGAGATACTGACGTCGCCTTGGGAGAAAACAATATCCCCAACAATACCATCATCACCGGCCCCCCCTTCCAATGTGTCTGAACCCAAGACATAAACAGAGGTCTGGTCGGAATACCCGGCGATGTAAAACGCATCCCCAATCAAAAAATCACGGCCGTTTCCACCATTAAGGCTGTCATTTCCGAAGGTGGCACTTCCTGAATAAACCTCGGTCACGTCACCAACCAGTATGTCATCACCCTCACCGGCTTTTAGCACGTCATTGCCCATGTTGTAGGTTGAGTTTGTGGGTGGATAGTTGCCAAGCACACTGGCATCCCCGGTTAAAGAATCGTCTCCTGAACCGGTGTCAATGGTGTCAGAACCAAAGTTGTAGGTGCCCCCACCACCATACGAAACGAAATCGTAATCAGAAATCATGTCACCGAAAACCAGATCGTCGCTGCCGCTGCCTACAATTTTGTCATTTCCAAAGTTGATGGTGCCACCCACTACAGCAGCAGCGTACTGAACGTCGCCAGACAGGAGGTTTCCAAAGTAGCGGTAATCAAAGGCTCCATCGTAAGCATAGATTTCATTGGGGCCAGGGCCGCCCACAATCATGTCATCGCCTAGGGTTACGGTCTCCCCGTCCTGCGCTGTGAAGCCGACATAGTCGCCGTAATAGGGGTCAAAAACCCATGGCCCATCACCGAAAACAAAGTCTGCGCCCTCCCTTGCAACAATTTTGTCGTTGCCGTTGGTGCCCACCAAAAAGTCGGAATATTCCGAACCCACAATGACACTCGCAGGTGCTGTGGTTGCGAATGTTGATGCAGATTGAGAAAGAATAGAGTTGAAACGAGACATGGTGTTCCCCTTCTTCAATGTTGGTCCGACGACTCTGAGATCACGGACAGTAACAACACCTTAGAAGTTTTAAGAACAACATGCAGTTCGCCGATTCACACTGTTTTCACTTCAAGGCCAAGTTGATTTTTTTAATCAGCCTGCTGTGTAAAAACCTTCCATCGTCTTTGGCGCGCTCAAGCAACAAATCAGAAATTCTACCTTCAACTATGCGCTCTACTTCAGTGCGCAAAGCCCAGGCTGCCGCCTCGCTGTCGATTGAATAATAATTTTCTGCGTGAATGGGCCCATGGAACCTGAAGTACATTTTTTCCGGACGGGGAATCAGCGTGGGTCCGACGCCTTTGATTAAAGGCGGCAACTCTTCTGCCTTGATTCCTCTGGAAACCAGCCAACGGCCTATGCGTGTTTTGGAAAAGCGGTTGTTGTCGTAAAGAATGTCGTAGCAGTCGTCCGCCCCCACAGTGGAAAACGGTACAACTGTGCATTTGTTTTCAATGGCCATGCGCGCAAAGCCAATGCGCTTTTTCCAGCGCAAGGTGTGCTGCTCGCCCTGCCGCTTCATCACTTCACCGCCCCACCCCCCGGGTGGACAATAAAATGTGCATGCAAACCCAAAGAACGGCAAACGATGCCCTTGCTGCGATACAACTCCCGAAGCATAAGCACCGCATCGGCAAAAGCCATCAAAGAATGATTGCCGACAAACAACACCGGACCGCTTTCAGGAACATGTTCCAGGCCTTTAAACTCAGGGTCTGTGAGCCAGTTCCAGCCGGCATACCAGCGATTCCAACGCTCACCCGTTGCCTGCTTCGCAGCCGGGCTGAGTGCTTCGTATTTCCAACCGTACATTTTGCCTCCTTCTCGCCTTGACCCCGGCGCCGATCGCAAGGGGGGAAGAAAAAACACGCATGTGGAAAGATTACTGTTCTGAATATGAAAACTGCAACTTGAGCCTGATAACCCAAGTTGCAGTAGAGTGTAGAGCTGTAGTGTTTTGATGAAAAGTTATTTCACGTTCAACTTACCCACTTTATCGGCGAACAGTTCAGTGAACCACATAAAGCCATCTGGTCCCTCGACAATGCGATGTAAAACTGTGTTGGTTGATGGGACAGCATAAAACGTAAAGTCGGCGGCGACGGTTGTGAAAACTTGGTTGGAGCGAGGGGGCGCACCTGTTGCTGCAGCCCGCATTCTAGCAATCGCATCTTTGTTAATTTTCACAATGTTGTCGATACCGGCTGAAGGGGAGTTCTTGGGGACATATTGTTGAGTCCACAAGTTGCCGCTACTGTCAAACGCCAAGCCCGCCAAAAGGAGGTCATTTCTGTATTTTGGCACAAGCGTCTGGGTGATGATGCCATCCCGATCAATGAAGCTTATGTTGTTGCTTGCCTCTTCAGAAAACCACATGCCTGCGCCTTGGGGATCCGGAACAATTGCGATGGGTTTGCTGCTACCGACCAACGTATCTAGCTTAGGAATGGGGAATTCAGTAATAACGCCTGCGTTGGTAATTCGGCCTATTTTGCTGGCGTCCAACTCAGTAAACCACATGTTTCCATCTGGCCCTGCCTTGATATAGATTGGTTTGGCAGCCGCAGTTAATCCAACGGTGAAGTTTGTAATCACACCATCTGCACCTAATTTTCCGATAACGTTGTCAAGTTTGCCCGTATACCAAACAGTCAAACCGTCAGGGCCAATGCCCAAGCCGTGAGCATCTACATTGATGGGGTAAGTTTGAAGTACGTCGCCATTTCGGGTACTCACCCTTGCAAGTTGCTCGCGACCCTCCAAACTAACAAACATCTGTCCATTTTTGTCAAAATCAACACCGTGAGGCGCACTGTCTGCACCCAAGTTAAAGTAGGTGCGTTTGCCGTTCAATTCCAACTTGACCAGATAGCCATAGTTCGGGCCAGTAATCCAGAACACATCACCACCGAATGGACTGTAAGTAATTTCGTGGGTAGATCCTTGCTTATCAGATGCGATTGTCGCCTTATTCGGATAATCAATCGAATATTCTTCAATGGTCGGTACGGCGGTATCGCCACCACCACAACCGACCAGCAATGTAGAACTGACGATCAGTGCGATTGCACTGGTAAGGGTTAAGAATTTCATATTATTCCTGCTGTTACAATTTAAAAAAAGACCAGTACGCTCGGCCGACTTTAAGCTCAAGCGACCCAACAAAAAAACAATTGGTCAAGGTTACCCCAGTGTTAGGAGAATTTAGCTATGTAACAGCATGTAAAAAATTTCATTTTATTGAAGTCTGAACGCCGCAACCAGCATTCAATTCCCTGTGATTACAGAGACTCCACTGCGCAGGCCAGTCACACCCGCAGGTGTGATTTTTTCGCAATCGGTGAGGTTTAAGTATTTGAGATTTTGCAGCCTGTTCAATGACAGCAAGCCAATGTCGGTAAGGTCAAAGCAACCGCTCAAATCAAGGCTGACCAGCGCATCTAGCCGAGCCAAGTGAGCCAAACCTGTATCGGTGATCCGATCGCAACCTGACAAGTTCAGCACATTCAGAAAATTCAGCCTAGGCAACTCCGCCAAGCCTTGATCTGTGATGTCGGTACAGTTGCTGAGATCCAGAACCGTTAGCCGTTCAAAGCCGGCTATATCTTTCAGACCTTGGTCTGTTATTTCATCGCAACCGCTTAAATTCAAAGACGTCAAACCTGGAAAGCGCTGTGCCATCAACGTGAGAATATCCTCTTCAAAAAGCTCCGATTCCCTTAAATCAAGACAGTTCAAATTGGGTGCTTTCCTCGCCAACGCCTCTACAACCTCGTCTGGAATTTGCCCTACAAGCTGAACCTGCTTTAAAAAAGGAAATCTGAAGAAAAACTGTGTGTGTATCAATTCTTCAGTCGGAATTCTTGCCTTTTCCCTTTGCCTCAAAGTGTCGAGAAAAAAACTTTTTTTCGACAAAGAAAAGCTTCCCAAGTCTTGAGAGTTCAAATATTTAGCCACTTCAGGAATCAAGTCGCGCACCAGCTCCCTTGTGGCGTTTACCTCACCGCTGTCTGGCGGGGCGACAATCTCAGTGCTGGAATTTCCGACGGACAAGTGGGGGCGCTTGTTAAACGGGGGTAAGCTATTTTTCATTGGGGGAATTTGTAACTGCACTTAAAAAATTGCGTTTTTTGTGCAGTTATTTGTTGTTTAGAGATAACCTTGAGTACCGTCGGTTGGATCTGAAGTTCCGTTTTATTGTGGCTACCCAAACGAGGTAAGCGCTTGAAAAAACTCGCCCACCCACTGAGCGACCTCTGCGTTATCCTGACACTTGCATCCATTTTTGAAGAGCAGTACCCCATGAGCACACCCACACTTGAGCTTTACCAGAGCCTTGAAAACGCCTATGAGCACTTCAACGCTGAATTGTTCAAGGGCGAATTGCCGCCCTGCCTGATCACACTTCGTTCGGTGAACCGTATTTATGGCTACCACCACAGCGAGCGCTTCATCAACATGGAAGGCAAACTCGTTGATGAGCTTGGGCTGCATCCGGGGCACTTCACTTTGCGTTCAGTCGAAGCGGTATTGTCCACGCTGGTGCATGAAATGGTGCACCACTGGCAACACCATTTTGGTACACCCACGCGAAGCAACCCGCACAATCAGGAATGGGCCGCAAAAATGCGGGCCATCGGTCTGAACCCTTCAAACACAGGCTTGCCCGGTGGCAAGGCGTCGGGTAAAAAGGTCAGCCATTACATTGAACCCAATGGTGCTTATGAGCATGCCTGTCAGTCGCTACTGGCACAAGGCTATGCCCTGAAGTGGTTTGATAGACACCTTCCCGCTCAGCCAGACCATGAAGCAGCACTGCAGACTAAATTGCAAGAAGCGGGGGTTGCCGTAAAAAAAACACCACCCCCCATTGAATTGTTGCCTAAGATAAAAGACAAAACCGATACTAAAATTGAAAAGCCGGCAACCTATCGGCCACAACCCAAAAAAGTATCAACACGATTAAAATATGGGTGTCTGAGTTGCGAAGCCAAGGTCTGGACCAGCAAGGAAGTTGCAATGATGTGCATTCCTTGCGGCAAACCGTTCGAAAACCTCAGCGCAACACCGACTGAAAACGAAGAAAACAACGAGACCAGCGCATGAGCGACCCAAACACGCCAACCACAACCACCATTCCTGGTTTTATGACCGAACAGCACGGCTTTTTAGGTCAGACAAAAGCAGTTTTCAGGCGTGGCAAAGGTCCGGCGGTTGTGGTGCTGACAGAGGTGCCCGGCATCACGCCACAAGTGGCTGCCTTCGCACGCGGGCTGGCGGACCATGGTTTCACTGTTTTTATGCCACAGTTGTTTGGTACCCCCCTGAGCCCGCTTTCCGTGCCACTGGCTTTGGGCACCATCGCCAAACTCTGCATCAGCAAAGAGTTTCGCGTATTGGCGGCCAACGAATCGAGTCCGGTGGTGGATTGGCTGCGCGCATTGGCCAGACACGCCCACCATGTTTGCGGTGGCCCTGGGGTCGGTGTGGTGGGTATGTGCATCACCGGCAATTTTGGTCTGGCCATGATGTTGGACGCACCCGTCATTGCGCCGGTGCTTTGCCAACCTTCTTTGCCGGGCGGATTCTTGCCTTCACAAGTGGCAGGCCTGCATGCCTCAGAAAAAGAAATTGCTGCTGCCCATGAAAAAATCGACTCGCAAAACGCGCGAATTTTGGGGCTAAGGTTCAAGCAGGATTTTTTGTGTCAGGCAGAACGTTTCAAGCGCCTTAAAAATGAATTTGGCGATGCGTTTGAAGCCATCGAGATTGATGCAAAATTTGCGAAAAAAAATACGGGCACACCCGCGCACAGCGTGCTGACGACGCACTTGATTGATGAAGATGGAGAACCCACCCGCGCAGCCCTTGACAGAACCAAGGCATTTTTAGCAACCCAGTTGGGTATCGCTGAAAGACAAGGAAAAACCTGAATAAAAAAAAACCCCGGACCAGAAGCATTTGAACTCTGAACCGGGGTTTGTTTTTCAAGACCCGTGAAAGGTCTTAAAACAGCCATTACCGCAAATCAAACCGATCTGCATTCATGACCTTGTTCCACGCTGCCACGAAGTCTGTAACAAACTTTTTGCTGGCATCGCTGCCGGCATACACCTCAGCCAGTGCACGCAGTTGTGAGTTTGAGCCAAACACCATGTCAGCAAGCGTACCTGTCCACTTCAGGTCACCGGTTTTTCTGTCACGGCCCTCTAGTACGCCCTCAGCGGTGGCAGACTTGCTCCATTTTGTGCTCATGTCCAGCAGGTTCACAAAGAAGTCGGTGGTCAGCGCTTCCGGACGCTTTGTGAACACGCCGTGCTGCGCACTGCCCACGTTGGCATTCAAAACCCGCAAACCGCCCACAAGCACTGTCATTTCGGGCGCGGTCAGCCCCAAGAGGCTGGCCTTGTCGATGAGACGTTCTCCGGCTGTGGCTTCCAGACCCTTGCGGGCATAGTTTCGGAAACCATCGGCAGTGGGTTCAAGCACAGCAAACGAATCCACATCGGTGTTCTCTTGGGTGGCATCCGTGCGGCCCGGTGCAAAAGCAACGGTAACCTGATGACCGGCCTTTTGGGCTGCCGCTTCAACACCCGCAGCACCCGCCAGTACAATCAGATCCGCCAAGGAAATCTGCTTGCCACCGGTAGCGTTGGCGTTGAAGTCTTTCTGTATGGATTCCAGCTTGCCAAGTACCTGAGCCAATTGGGCAGGCTGGTTGGCTTCCCAGTCTTTTTGAGGTGCCAGACGAATGCGTGCACCATTGGCGCCGCCACGTTTGTCGCTGTTGCGATAAGAAGCCGCAGAAGCCCAAGCCGTGCTTACCAATTGGGAAATACCCAAGCCGGAAGCCAACACTTTTGCTTTCAAGGCAGCCACGTCAGCGGCATCCACCAATGCGTGGTTCACCGCTGGCACAGGGTCTTGCCAAATCAGATCTTCCTTGGGTACCAACGGGCCGATATAACGGGCCTTCGGGCCCATGTCGCGGTGGGTCAGCTTGAACCAGGCGCGGGCATAGGCATCTGCAAACTCCGCAGGGTTGGCCAGAAAGTGGCGTGAAACTTTTTCATAGGCAGGGTCCATGCGCAAGGCAAGGTCAGCCGTGGTCATCATGGGAGCGTGGCGTTTGGTCGGGTCATGGGCATCAACAACCGTGTTGTCGCCTGCACCGCCCTTTGGAGTCCATTGCTGGGCGCCTGCCGGGCTCTTGGTCAGTTCCCACTCGTACTTGAAGAGAGTTTCAAGGTAACCCATGTCCCATTTGGTGGGGTTGGGTTTCCATGCACCCTCAATACCGCTGGTAGTGGTGTGCGCACCTTTGCCCGTGCCGAATTTATTGATCCAGCCCAAGCCTTGCTCTTCAATGGGTGCGCCTTCAGGCTCTGGACCGACCAAGCTGGGGTCACCCGCCCCGTGGGCTTTGCCGAAGGTGTGACCACCGGCCACCAATGCCACGGTTTCATAGTCGTTCATGGCCATGCGGGCAAAGGTTTCACGCACATCGTGGGCGGAAAGCTTGGGGTCTGGATTGCCGTTAGGGCCTTCAGGGTTTACGTAAATCAAACCCATTTGTACCGCACCCAAGGGGTTGGCGAGCTCGCGGTTCCCCGTGTAGCGTTTGTCCCCCAACATTTCTGTTTCCGGGCCCCAGTACACTTCCTCGGGTTCATACACATCCTTGCGGCCAAAAGCGAAACCGAAGGTTTTAAAGCCCATGGTGTCCATGGCGAGCGTACCGGCAAGAACAAACAAATCTGCCCAGGAAATTTTTTCACCGTATTTTTGTTTGATGGGCCACAACAGGCGTCGGGCCTTGTCGAGGTTACCGTTGTCCGGCCAGCTGTTGAGCGGCGCAAACCGGTGCATGCCAGCGCCCGCTCCTCCGCGACCGTCACCAATGCGGTAGGTACCGGCAGCGTGCCATGTCATCCGAATGAAAAACGGACCGTAGTGACCGTAGTCGGCTGGCCACCAGTCTTGGGAGTCGGTCATCAGTGCGGTCATATCTTTGATCAACGCATCAGTGTCCAGTGTTTTCAGAGCCTCAATATAGTCAAAGCCTTCCCCCATGGGGTCGGTCAAAGGCGAGTTCTGATTCAGCAGTTTCAAATTGAGTTGGTTGGGCCACCAATTCGCGTTCGTAGGCGTTCCCGCTATTGCGGTCATGGGGCGGTCACCCGTAAATGGACATTTTGCTTCTTTTGACATACATCCTCTCCGTTATTTGGTCACTATCTTGAAACCGAATTCACTATAACCAGCAAAAAATCATCGAACAACAACTATTTATTAATTCTCCCTATAGATAAAACACATTGCATATTCCAAGGTCAATCGCAAGAAAATATGTCATGCCAAAAATGCCCAGGCTTGATCTGTTGAGCCCACAAACCTGAACTGTATGTCGTTGGACTTCATCATTTTCAGGATGGACTCGCGCAGTGGCTGCGAGTGATCTTCCATGGCTGAAATAAAGCAAAGCTTCAAGCCTGAGCGCAACTTTGCATTGTTTAAATTCAGACGCGCCCAAGCCAACAACGCAGACGACTTTTTAAGCATGTCCAAGTTGATCTTCTTCGCGTTTCGTCCATCCACCATGACCTGAGAATACCGCCCCGACTCCAGATGCTTGACACAAAGATTGGTCAGGTGGCCCAAGGCAATCAGATTGGAACTACCGCTCAGAAGGCACACCAACACCAGGGCACCATCAGGCCGTTCCACTTCGGCAGCCACCCCGGCAATGCTGCCGCCCAAAACAGCCCCGACCTCTTCGAGTATGCGCACCTTGCGCAAGCCCACAGCAGGCGCGGCGGCGTTGTCACGTTTCAGCCCCCGTTCTGCTGCGATGTGATCCATGGCAGCGGTCAGCGCGGAAAACATGGCGTCCGGGTGATTGCGACTCACCGTAATCAGTTGTGTCTGAGGACACACCTGCGAGAACCTGTCGGCCCTGCTTGAGCCAAACAAGGCTTCGAACAGCGGCGCATGTTCCGAAGCGTTAAGATTGGTAACGAGATGCCGGCTTGAAAAGTCTGAGCAACCCTCAACAAGGCAGCTCCAGATAGCCTCATGCTGATCAGATGGCACTTGCTCGTCCGCCAGTAACAGCAAGCTGTTCAAGCCCGGCACCCAGAAGAGTTCGCAACCGCTCCAAGTCTGCATCAACTCAAGTTGATTTGTGAGGTCTTGCGAGTAAAGCGTGGAAGGCATTCAGGGTCCCCTTTATTTTTTATAAGTTGTTTTTTTAATTGTTTATATGCCCAGTTTACCCACTAACGCTGCAGGACAACATGCGATCCAACTCCAAAGGGTCGTGGGCGCAAAAAATATCAATTTCATGACCGTGTTCAAGAGACAGTTGCTTCAAACGCGCCAGGCTCTGTTTGCGTTTTTCAGGCTGGGTCTGCACAAGCGTTTCAAACACCTTGATGCCCGTCGGAACAGATTCATTCTCAGTCATTTGAGCATGGTGGTAGTACGCATCACCGCAATGCAGCAACCATTTTTTCCCGTTGCGGATGGCAACACCTACATGCCCGCGGGTGTGCCCGAGCAAGGGAATCATCAACAGATCAAGTACCGGCAGAGGTCGTATCGCTTGAAAACCGAACCAGCTCTCCGTTGCGTGCTCATGAACCGACCATTTCGGACGGTGTTCAAAATGTTGCTTGCGAAAGCGCAGGGTATCGGGAAATTTTGTATCCAAGGCCGCGCCCAACTCACGTTTGTGGACATGTACGCGGGCTTGCGGAAAATCGCTCAAGCCGCCGGTGTGGTCCGAATCCAGGTGCGTGGGAACAATGTGTAGAACATCGCGTGGGTTCAACCCCAAAGACTTGATCTGTTCAATGGCTGTGTCGGCCAGACTGAGGCGGGGATTCATCATTTTAAAAAAACCAGACCCGAGACGGTAGGCTGGCCGCTCAACATCAGCGGTCCCCAACCCCGTGTCCACAAGAACGTGTCCTTCTGGTGTTTCCAGCAGCACGCAATGGCACACCAGCCTTGCGCGTTCAGTCAGGCCACCTTGACCGGTAAAAAATCGCTGGCAATACGGGCACAGTGTGCCGCAGTTAAGGTGGTGAATACGGGTGATCATTGGCAGTCTCCGAGTTGCGTGGCCAACAGCACTGGCGGCTCATTTTCGTACTGCGCTTGATGAGCCGGCTCATGGCTCGCCTTTTCTCCCTATTTTCTCGACATTACCCTCTGTGTGTCCAGTTCAATGTCTGCGATGGCTGCATCGAAATCTTTCAGCAAACTGTTGGTTATGAATTTAATGGAAGCCACAGGAATTTTTTCTGTTGTGACCACCGCAGCACCTGCCTCCGTCTTTAGGGTGTCTGCGATTGCAATCAACAGCGCTGAAGGCTCGCTGGTGTGGGTGGCAATCATGTTGAGCAAGCGCAATTGCGTGCCCTCTACAATTTCGATGTCAGCCAAGGCTTTTTTCAATTTTTTATTTTTTTGCTCTGCAACTCCAAAAACAAGGTTGTTGTGTGCGTGCAAACCTTCAGCGCCGAGATAACCGCAAATAAACACCATCAACAATACAAACAGGCTGGAAAACACATCGGGAAAACGCTCGCCTACAGTGCCTGGAATTAACGAAGCCGCTTCCGCAAAATAGAGTGTGAGTGAAAGGGTGCAAGCCAGTGTTGTTATTAGCCGGCCCACTGAAACACCCAATACGAAGTAGCTCAGAACAATTGAAAGTATCCATAAATGCAACGAGGGCATGCGCACGCCCATGTCTGTGACCAGCACCCTGTTTATGAGCAATGCAGAAAGCATGCCCAGAATAAGCCACGCCACCTCTGCTGGCCTACCTTTTGCAAGCAAAAAATAAGACACGCAGCAGGATAGAACAACGATGCCCAGACTAAGGAGAACATGCCAATGAACAACGGGTTGAGAGGTGGGGTTGGTGACACTTAAAAAAACTGACATCGCAAACAAGGCCAACAGCGTCAGTGCTGTCAGAAAACGCTTAACAAGTCGGGTTTTCTCTGCGAGAAACAAGTCTTGTTCCGCCAGATCGGCAGTTGCTTGCGAAGCAGGAATCGGCTGAGAGCCCATGTTTTTGAAAACATTCATGCAGCCCCCTGCTTTGCTACTTTTTCAACAGCGTCAGGAATACTGAACCAGAAGCAGGTGCCCTGCCCTTCATTGCTGATCACCCCCACCTGCCCGCCCATTGCCTGAACCAGACAGTGCGTTATGTAAAGACTCAAACCAAGGCCTTCAAGTGTGTTGGGGGTGTTTGCGGCAGCTTGGGTAAAAGGCTTGAACAACTCAGCTTGCGCCTGCTCGGACACGCCCAAGCCGCGGTCTGTGACCGAAAACAACAAGTGGCGACTGCCATCTTCTTGAGTTTTAACCTTGAGCTTCGCCCAGATTTCCCCACTTTCAGAGTATTTCAGCGCGTTTTCCAACAGGGCAACGGCCATTTGTTCAACCCGACGAGTATCGGCGTGCCAAACTTCAGGCACAGCGTTTTCAGCAACCCATTTAAGTGATAAGCCCTTCGCGGCACACTGGCTGTTGTACGTCTGACAAACCCCGCTTAACGATTCGACCGGATTGAAGGCTGTAACGTCAAGCGTTAGAAGGCCGTCTTTAATGGCAATCACATCTGCATATTGCGCCAGTAACTTTCCCAGTTTCTTGGTTTCCACCCTCAAGGTTGAGGTGTAGCGGCTCACGTCTTTGCCCCGATTTCGCGGATGCTCCATCAAGGTCAGCGCCGATTGAATAATGCTGATGGGAGTTCTGATGTTGTGCGCCATGTTGCCAAGAAATTTCTGACGCTCTGACAACAGGCTCAGGCGTTTTTCCTTGGCATCTTCAAGTGCAGCGTTTTGACACCTGAGTTCGTTGGTTGCAATGTCACCTTGGTCGCGGAAAGTTTTGCACAACAACGCAGTGCCAATGAAGAGCAGTAAATGGCTGATGACCGTTGCGGTAGGAAGAGGTTGATTTGTGGCTGTGGGTGGCGCGAGAAAGCCGTAAAACTGCAGAAAATAAACAACAGCAATGTAAAAATGCCAATAAGAATGCGGGCAGCGACAAGCCGACTGCAAAAATGGCGTTCAGCAGTTGCCCGTTCACCCGCGCGTTGGATCCCGGCGCCAAGCCCAGAGCGGCCAATAAAATTCCGAAGCCGCCTAACATCAGCGTGAGCAAGTGCAGGCGCATCATAAGTTTTCTTTGCGTCGCCTTGATCTCTTGAACTACGTGGGTCGCAGGTAGCCACGCAGTCTCATTGGACCCGATGTGTAGCGGTTCTGGTGTTGCGGCCAACAGTGTCATAAACAGAATTTCAGTTTCTTCATCAAGACTCTCAAACAAAATGTGATGTGGAAAGCACTGCTTTCATAATAACGCCAATAGTTTACGCTGGACAGCGCGGAACTTCCCCCCTCATAAGTGAGGTAGACAAAAAACGGTAGAAACCAAGCCAAATTAAGCCACTGGCATTAGAGCGAGCATACAACATCCATTTGCCACCCTGCATTAGTCTGCAGTTGGAGGTGGCAAATTAATGGGTATTGGAAGATTGGCAGTCAGGGCAGGCATTGGCTTGGCAGGTGCAGCGGTTTCTTATTGGGGCGGGCTCTATTTAACCCAGCGCGCTTTGGTTTTTAGACCCATCAATGAATTTCCCGAACAGGGTTCATCCATTCCGACCAAGGCGGCACCGGCCGCCGAGGTGCGGGACAAAGTGATGGTAGACCATTTCTGGATGCTCTCTTGCGTGGACGCATGCAAACTCGAGGGTATTTCCATCAGGCCCCGAGACAATTGGACAGATGCTATTGTTTACTACGGCGGCCGGATGGAGGACATTCGATGGTTGTCAGCACTGGCAAGCCATTGCCCGCATCTGGCCATTTACGCGCACAACTACCGGGAATTCGGCCAGTCTGAAGGCAAGGCAAATGAAACCAATATCGTGGACGACGCTATACAATTGTTCGACCACGTCTGGCAACATTCCGGCGCGCAACGCGTTCACGTGGTTGGACGGTCTCTGGGTGCGGGGGTGGCCATACAGGTGGTTGCAAAAAGGAATGAGGCCGGTAGCCTGAGCTTGATCAGCCCTTATGATTCAATTGTCAATATTGCCCGTAAAAAGTTTCCGCTGGCGCCTGTGTCAGCGCTCTTGTCTCAACAGTTTGAGAGCCACCAATATGCTGCAGACCTGACCGTGCCAGTACAAATCATTCTCGCCTCTGATGACAAGGTCATTCCCCACCGCAACACCCGAAAATTGATGGAAAGCTTCACCCAACCCGTGAAGGCCCACATTGTGCCCGCTACAAACCATTCCACGGTGGCCACCGACCCTCGCACGTGGGAGCAGATCGCAGTGTTCATTGCCCAAACCGAATCTGAAGCGCTTTTAGGGATGCTTGGCTGAACAAAGACACATTTCAGGCTTGACGAAGTAAGTTTACATTCGATAACATGCGCATCGGTGGTGTTTACATTTGTATACACCCGCACTGGCAGCACCGACAGTTCTCCCCTTAAGAGGAAGATGCCCATGAAGTACCTGAAATTTACGCTGTTCCCCATCGCGTCCCTCGTCATTACCTTCATGATGCTGCAAGGGGGTAACTGGATGTATTCCGGGCTGGCCACCCTTCTAGTGCTCTTGGTGTTTGGTGATGCGCTGCTTCCAGAAGATTTGAGCGAAGAGCACTATGAAGCGACCGGCTTCCTGAATTTAATGTTGTATGTTCAATTGCCGATTCTGCTGTTGGCCACCACGCTGGCCGTTTCAACGGCAAGCACAGGCGATATCCTGAGTATCAAACCAGTGATGCTGGATACATTTGGGCTGGACCTTGAGCGCACACGCGAAATCAGCAACTCTTTGCAATGGCTTGCAGCCTTGATGGCGTTCGGTTTCATGTACGGCGCTGGCGGCACAAACGTGGCACATGAACTCATACACCGCACCTACAGCGCGCGCGACTTGGTTATTGGTCGTTGGTTGCTGGCGTTTACCGGCGACGCTTCATTTTCCATTGAACATGTCTATGGGCACCATAAAAACCTCGCCACACCAAAAGACCCTGCAACCGCACAACGCGGTGACAGTGTCTACCGCTTCATTGTTAAATCCACTGTGGGCAGTTATGAGTCTGCCTGGGGCTTGGAGCGGGAGCGTCTGAAAAAATTCGGCTATTCCGTCTGGAACCCGGTTTCAAGCCGCATGATCCGTGGCAACCTGATGACGCTCTCCATTGCAGCTTGGTGTTTTTACCTTGGCGGATGGATGGGCGTTGGCATGTTTGTCCTTATGGGTTTTGTGGGTAAAAGCCTGCTCGAAATTGTGAACTACATGGAACACTATGGTTTGGTTCGCCGCCCGGAAGACAAGGTGGAGCCGCGGCACAGCTGGAATTCAAACAAGTGGATGAGCACCTCGTTTTTATATGCCCTGCCGCGCCATTCCCACCACCACGCTGAAGCAGACAAGGAATACTGGCACCTGCGCGCTTACCCGCACGCACCGATGATGCCCTACGGCTACCTGAGCATGATTCTGATTGCGCTGTTTCCCCCCATATTCAGGCGCATGATGGAGCCACTGCTGGCCGATTGGGACAACCGTTTTGCCACCCCCGCAGAAAAAACCCTCGCACAACAGGCCAACCGTGCGAAAAATGACAAGCAACGCCGGATGATACGCATTGCATCCACCGACATTGAAGTGGAACACAACCGCGAGCGTGAAGTGATCTTGAACACGGCACTGAAGCAAGGCTTGGGCTTTCCGCACAATTGCCGCGTTGGCTCCTGCACACAATGCAAGTGCAAGTTGAAGTCAGGCCGCGTCATGGAACTGACGGACAGCAGCTATGTCTTGAGCGCTGAAGACTTGGCGTCAGGCATGATTCTGGCGTGCCAATCGGTTCCCTTGACTGATGTGGAAATCGAAGTTCAGTTATCCTCTACAAATGGCTGCAAACTGGTGGACACCCGAGGCGAGATCACTGCAACACGCTTGCTGACCCACGACATCATGGAAATCAAGGTAGCGTTGGACGAACCCATGGAATACCGGGCCGGCCAGTTCGCTGAAATACGTCTCAACGAATTCAGTCTTTCAAGAAACTACTCGATTGCGGTTGCGCCAAGAGGAAAGCCACAAAGTGAACTCGTGTTCCATGTTCGCAAGGTACCAGGTGGACGGTTCACGGAGTGGCTGTTTCAGGCGAGCCGTGTGGGAACACGTTTTGATGTGAGCGGTCCGTTTGGAGAGTTTTACCTGCGTGAGGCCGATGCAGAAAGCGACATTGTTTGCATCGCCGGAGGCAGCGGCATGGCACCTGTGAAGGCCCTGCTTGAACAAGCCGCCTGGACCGGTATTACCCGCACGGTTCACTATGCGTTTGGAGCCCGTACGCAAAGCGATCTGTACTGTACGAATGAAATGGTCGCGCTGGGCCGTGAATGGCGCGGCACCCTGAATTTCACACCGGTGTTGTCTGCCGAGCCCACGGGCTCTGATTGGCAAGGCCAGCGCGGCATGGTGACTCAGGCACTTACTGAAAAATCGGTGCACTGGAGCAATGCTCAAGCCTACCTGTGTGGCCCACCCGCCATGATAGAGGCTGCCACCCAGTGTCTGCTTCAGCTTGGCGTGAAACCGGACATGATTTTTGCAGATGCGTTTCTGGATAGCAGCCACACAAACCCAGCGTCGGAAAAACAAAACCTCACAGACTCAGTGTGCAGCGTCGTATAAAGCCTGTGCCGCTTGCAGAGGGTCTTTGGTTTCATTCCACTTCTCCAGCCACGCCGGGTAATTGTGCAGATCGTGTGCTTGCGAGGGGTGGAAGCCTGGGCGGTAAAAATCAAGTATGCGCGGCAGCATGCCGCTTAAAAGGCCTTTTCTGCCCAACAGCCACGGCAGGTTTTTCAGATGCATGGAAAGGCGTTGCGCACGGCTGAATCCATCTGCCCTCAGCAAAATATCGCTCAAGCGGTACATGGCAATAACGACCATGCAAATGGCCAGGCTCATGGCGCCAACACGCATCAAGTAACCGCCTTTGGCAGAGTTTACATACACATCAAACGCCACATGGCGGTGCTCCATCTCTTCAACTGCATGCCAACCCAGCAGCGCTCGGACGCGCTCGTCGGCCTGGGCCAGCGTTGCCTTGTTTGCAAAAAATGTGTCTGCGAGCAAAGCCGTGAAATGTTCAAACGCGGTGGTCAGCGCCAGGTTAAAGCGTCCGGAAAAACGGGTTTCCATCAACTTTAGTGCCTTCCTCTCAAATTTCAGTATGGCCTCCACCGGTATGCCTTGTTGCTTTAGCAACTCGTTGAACGCCATGTGCTGCATCCCGTGCTGTGCTTCCTGTCGGATGAAGGCTCGTACATCTTCTTTCAGACCGGCATCGCTAACACCGTCTCGGAAACCACGCACGCTGCTGATGAAGTAACGTTCGCCGTCTGGAAAGGTCAGTTGAAAACCGTCCACCACCCGTGTTTTGTAGGCATCGCCACCGAACCACCAACGCCCGACACTGGAATCAAGACCAAAATCAATTTTTTCTCTAGGTGTGACAATCATATGAACCCTTTCCCTGGGCGCAGCCCATTTCAAACATCTATACGGCAAGCTTGAAGGCTTGCAGGCTGCCTGACTATGATGCAAACTGCCAAAAAGGAACCCAAGACGACAGATGCAACAAAAAACAGAAAGCCTTGTCTACAGCATCAGCATGCACACCTATTTGCGTTTTTCAGAGGTAGCGCAACAATGCGGCTTTGAGGTGGAGGGGTTGCTGAACCACGCGGGGCTAAAGCCAGATGTTCAATTGCGCAACAATGAACGTTTGCCCTTGGAATGTTTGTTGAAGGTTTTTGACCACGGCATGACGCACTCCAAAAACAACTGGTTTCCCTTGGCGCTGGCTGAATCCTTCAGCTTTGATTTTTTTCCTGAAGTGGAAACCTTTCTGGCCACCAGCAGCAACCTGAAAGAAGAGAAGTGGCTCGGTTTGTTTGAACAGATTTACCCCGATAGATAAGTGCCATGGGGCGGGTTGAGAACGTTGCAGAGTTGTCCATCATCGGCGGTCGTGGTCAGTTATAGACCAC
>JAJTDO010000044.1 GCA_021300475.1 Burkholderiales bacterium
CCGCCTTGCTGAACAGACCACTGTTTCAGACGCTGACATTGCGACCTTGCAAAGCGAAGATATACGGTGGGCCGTGCAACACAGCGACCCGATGCAGGCACAAGCGCCCCAAAACCGCTGACTTGCAGTGCGCTTGGGGCGACCCTTTACAGGGCGCGCTTGGCCATTGCGTAGAGCTGGGTTGAGCGTGACCCCGACCGGCAAAACGCCAACACCGGGTGCGGCATTTCTTCCAGCAGTTTCGCCATGGCCGTGGCTTCTTCCGGCTTCAATTGCCCAGCCACCACCGGCAAAAACGCATACTGCAAACCCAGCGACTGGCAAGCCTGCCCCACTTGTTCGCTGGTGGGCTGGCTTGGACCGGCTTCAAAATCGGGGCGGTTATTGATCACACTTTTAAAGCCCAGACGGGCCACTTCAGACAAATCACCCAGACCCAGTTGGGCTGCGGTGGAAAACGTATCGTTGTGTCGTTGCAAGTTCAAGGGAATATCGTCTTTCTTGGTGTATTTCAGAGGTACGCAAGGTGCAGGAATTGATCGAAACTGTAAATATTTCATGCCCAGCAAACCACCAATGATAAAACACGGCAGCGCCATCAATGAGCCCAGTGACAAAGTCGCCATGCCAGACAAACCCTGCCCCACCGTACAACCCAAAGCGGTGACGCCGCCAAACCCCATCAATACACCACCCACCAAATGGTTGCCCAGATCTTCAGTATTGGAAAACCCCTGCCAATGAAAAGTTCTGGTTGCCAGCGCGCTGAGCGTTGAACCAAGAACCACCGCGGGTACCAGCACAATGCCTGCGGTCAGCTTTTTTGAGGCATCGCTAAAAAACACAAGCCAGTCAATAACATACGCATAGGGAGCAACAAAAGACAAACCTTCCATACGCCCCGAACTGCTGCCTACAAAGGCTTCTTCCAGGGTGTTCGGGTCTTCAGACACATAACCGATATGCCCTGACACATAAAACAGCCCCACCACACAAGCGCCGATGCCCACGCCGGCCAAGAGGTTTTCAAAGGTCCAGAAATTGCGGCTTAACAGCGCAAACACAGCAAATACCGAGGCCAGCAATACGAAAGAAAGCACTTGCGTTTGCACCAGCGGCAACCCCGAGACAGCGGATAAAACATGGGGAATGTCCTGCCCTTGCGGCAGGTTCAAACTGAACAAGTCCAGCGTGTTGGCGCGCAAAACGCCAAACACACCACGCAAAGTCATCCAGGCCGACAAAGCAAGCACGAAAAACACCACCAGCGACTTCAAATTGCCTTCACCGATGCGAACCAGCGTTTTACTGCTGCAACCTGCCGCCAGCACCATGCCGAACCCGAACACGAGGCTGCCCACAACAATGGACAACCAATTCAAGCGCGCCGCGGTGTAAATGGTTTTGGCGGTATTGATGTCGCCCGTTACAGACAAGACACCGACCCCGAAAATACCCACGGCGATGGCCAACATCCATTGCCTCAAACGGGTGTAGTCGGACACGGAAATAATGTCGGTCACCGCGCCCATGGTACAAAACCCGGTTTTTTGCATCAGGGCCCCAAAACAAAGCCCCACCGCCACGCTGAGCCACAGAACGTACTGATTCAGCGCGGAAATATCGATATCTGCCATAATGAAATTGCAACCTTGTGCGTTTGCGAAATGTTGAGCCCGAATCATAACAACCAAAACCACGAGTCACCCATGCCGCAACATAAAAACGACAATCGAATCAGCCACTGGTTCGTTATTTTAAGCGCATGTCTGATGCTCTTCTGTTGCCTGAAAAATGCCCAAGCAGCAAGCGTGGGAGATCGCATTGAATGGCCAGACATGCTCACCCATGACGGCAGGGTGCTCACCAAACCAGATTTTACAAACCATTACGTCATGGTGCAGTTTTGGGCGACTTGGTGTCCCTATTGCAGCCTGCAAAATGTCACGCTCAACAAGTTGCAACCGCAATGGGAAAGCAGAGGTGGAAAGCTGCTTACCATCTCTGTCGATAAAAAACCGGAAGCGGTGGCTGACTATTTAAAAAAGAAGGCTTACCGATTTCCCACTGTAATGAGCAACCCGGAACTTAAAACCCTGTTTGGAAAAATAAAATCGGTTCCAACGGTCTTGATTGTGGGACCGGACGGCACCGTGCTGCAAAAAATAGAAGGTCAGATGTTAGACGAAGATCTCATGGAATTTCTGGAGCGTTTGCCCAAGAACAAGTCAAGCTAAACATCACCCGCTTTGGGGGTTCTGCAACATAGGCGTAAATGCATACTGACATTCATTTCTACGACTGAAAGAAACCCGCCATGAGTGACGATCCCAACCTTGGAAAAATACTGGACGCCCATGTAAAGGCACACTTTACAATCTTGGTGACTGTGATGTCAGCAGTTGCATTCGTTGTCTACTTTGATGAAATCAAGCAAATGCTGGGCGGTCTGGGCTCATCGTTAAACCTCTGAAAAATAGGTAATTCCGATGCGCCCAGTTTACTGCTCAAATCATTGATTCACTGGAGAGGCCGGATCCAGCAACAAGGCCATCAAGTGCTTTAACTGCTGTTCGGTCAGTACTTTGTTGTGACCGAATCGGGGCATGTTGCTGCAGGCGTTGTACGCTTTGGAGTTGTTGAGCCGGTTCCAGGTGTACTGAACCACGGGTTCGCTCTTGCCACGCAATTTGCCATAGTTCCACAGCGACGGGCCTATGGTTCCGTGAGAAATTTCTTTCTTGTCGATCTGGTGACAGTTGTAGCAACCGCCACCGTTTTCAGCGTCGGCTTTGTCGGTCCAAGTTGCTCCACGCCCGCTTTGTGCAATTTTTTCGCCCTGCTTCCAATCCCCGAAATAATTTCCGTCCGCAGGTTGGGCAATGGCGGCGAGCGCCTTGTTTTGCATGGAAACCCTCAAAGCCTCCGTGTCTTTGGCTTGGGAGGCCACAGGGTTGGAGCACAAGGCTTGAAAGGAGTCTTGCTGTATGCGGTCCAGGCCTGCAATGCCTTCAGCCCTGAAACTGGTTTTAATCACTTCATGGCCGCGTTCAGAATAATCGGTGTTTCCGAACAAGGCACAACCAGACAACGCCGTCACAACCACCAAACCGCCAAAGGAAAAGCCGACGCTCAGCGCCGAGCGCTTGTTTTTACTCAAATGTTTCATCGTATTCTCCACTTCATCGCTTCAGGCCGGGTGTCATCAGAACACCACCATTTGCATTGATCGCCATGTAGGACGAGAGTGCTACCGTTAAATCAGAACCGTAAATCGGAAAAGGCAGGCGCTGCTGCCTGAAACAATCGTTGATGCGGCGCTGCATGGTCCAGAATTCGCCGTTGGACACCCGGTAGGCAGGCCAGGATCCCCAACCCACGGCTGCACCCGGGTTTTTTGTCAAGTTAGGCAAGTCTTGCAGACGGATGCGCTGCTGATCGGCCGCGTGGCAAGATGCACAGGAAAAGTCCATGGGACCGCCCTGAAAATAAAACGCCTGCTTGCCAATGGCGTACATTTCCTTTTCTTTGGCGTGAGACATCGGCACCTTGACGGGCATGTCTTTGGAATGGGTCACCACGTAGGCCACCACCGCCTCAATGTCCTTCTTCAAACCCTTGCCAAATGCGGCATCAACGATGCCCTTGGCGGAAATGCCCTGCAATGTTTCCATGCAGGTCATCAAACGCGACTCTAAGTCTTGCACACGGCCGGTGTCGGCAAAATAACGGGGCAACTGTGCATACGCGCCCTTGACAACCCCAGGCCCCAAGCCTAGATCGCAGGCTTGGAGACTGGCTTTTTTCGGGCCGCCCGGTGCATTCCAATATTCCTCACCTGCCGCCTCATACAACTCAGAAGGATTGCCCTCCGCAATCATCTCGCGGTATTTTGCAATCGCATCCGTGGCAGACTGCGCAAAAGCCAGACCGCTTGCAAAGCATGCAGTCACCAGAGCGGTTTTCAACATTCTTGTTTTTTTCATCTTGTCCTCTCTCCTGCCTGGTCGGCCGGTTATCAGGCAATCGCAGCTTCGTCCGTGCGTTTGTCACCCCGGTTGTCCACCCAACTGACCGTAATTTTATCGCCCTTGGCCGCCCCTTTGAACTTGAAGTTCAGGAAGGGATCTTTGGACACCGCAGGGCCAAACTGGCCTGCAAACACCACTTTGTCTTTCACCATGGCAGTCAGCAATGTGATGTGCCAGGCGGGAATCAATTTACCGGCTGCGTCTTTTCTCTGTCCGGACTCCATGTCGTGCTTCATCAGCACCTTGACATCCACAACACCGTCTTTTTCAGAAGCGCGAATGCGCATCGGGTCAGCCATGTTTTTCTCTCCTGCTAAAAATTTGATTTATCGATGTAAAAACGGTCGCGGGCAAACTTAGCCGCCGCAACCGCCCAAGGTCACTTTCACTTCCTTGGTGGTGACATACCATTTGCCCTCGGCTTTCACCAGCGCGTGCACATTGGAACTTTGGCCCATCTTCACCCGCGTGGTGACAAAGGGCTCGGCACCTTCCGGCAAGGTAAAGTGTGCCGCCAGTGCATTGGGGTTTTTTTCCACCAGAATTGCAATTTGATCCACTTTCAAGCTTGATGTGACGCCGATGGGAACCACGGCACCATTTTCGGCAATGTCAGGCGCATTCAAACTGACAGCAGCGCTTTTTTCACTGCTGCTGCCCCCAAAAGCCTTGAGCACTTCGTCCAGACTTTTACCTTCAAAAGCGGCCTTGTTCCACTCTGCAGCCTGCGCAGGTGTAATGAGGCCGGCGCCTGCCATCAAGCCGATGAGCGCTGTGAACTGCAGCACAGTTCTGCGTTGGGTATTGACTGTCATATTCTCAATATTCCTATCCGGTTACGCTAAGTTGGTACGAAACGACCTCAGTATATTCAATCCACGCTATTCTTGCGGGCAAGTCCTCCAAATTTTTTGAAACGAAAGCGTCGCTATGGCAAACACATCCAAAGACCTCACCGACACAGTTGCCGACTCACTTGCGCTGTTCGGCGCTACCGACTTGAACACCCCTTCGGCGAACCGCCGCGACTTTTTAAAATGCGGCATGGCTGCAGGCTTCGCGGTGGCCAGCCAACCTTTGCTGGCACAAGCCATCAAGACAGACTTCACGGGAATTATCGCTGGCGAACAAAGCATGAATGTAGAAGGCGATGTGGTGCCCATTTATGTGGCCAAACCCGACAAGCAACGCGCACCGCTTCCCATTGTCATCGTCGTCAGCGAGATTTTCGGCGTTCACGAGCACATTGCCGATGTTTGCCGGCGCTTCGCAAAAGCCGGATTCATGGCGATTGCACCCGAGTTTTTTTCACGCATCGGTGACCCGTCCAGCTACGGAACCATCGCTGAACTTCAAGCCAACATCATCACAAAAACCCCTGATGCCATGGTGCTAAAAGACATTGAAGCCACTTTGGTCTGGGCTGCACAAAACGGCGGTGACAACCAGCGTGCAGGCATTACAGGTTTCTGCTGGGGTGGCCGCATCACTTGGCTGGCCTGCGCAAAAATACCGCAGTTCAAAGCGGGTGTGGCTTGGTATGGTCGGCTGACGGGAGATAAAAACAGTTTGTTCCCTGAGCACCCGCTTGATATTGCGGGGCAACTCAAGGCACCCGTGCTCGGCCTGTATGGCGGTGCAGACACGGGCATTCCAATGGCGCACGTGGAAAAAATGCAAGGCGAATTGAAGAAGTCAGGCAACACGGCTGCAGCCATGGCATCGCGGATTGATGTGTATGCCGACACGCCCCACGCCTTTCACGCTGACTATCGGCCCAGCTACAGACCTACAGAGGCAAAAGACGCATGGGAAAAAGCGCTGGTTTGGCTAAAGAAACTGCAGGCTTGAAAAAACCTCAGGAACAAAACGGCAGTTGCTGAAAAAAATACAACCGCATGTCGGGGCTTAAGTAGGCATTGAAAACCAGCCCCAACACCGCAACGGCCAACACCGTGCCCAGCAGCCGCAATGTCATGGCGCGCTGACCCAGCCAGCGGCAAGCGCTTGTTCATAGTCCTGTGCAACATCAAGGTCTGGCTCAGGCGGCAACCACGCGTGGGTGCAACCACTTTGCGTCAGTGCACTTCGTGTTTGTGCCGCCACCTGTTCCGAGCCCCAGTCCAATTCACCAAACGCAGATTCACACAGGCGGGCCATGGCCACCATCACATAACCACCATCAAGGGCGGGAATAAAGGCTGCATCGTGGTTGGCAAGCGCGCTGCGCAAAGCTGCCACATGTGCAGGACTCAGGGTGGGGGTGTCGGTTCCCATAATCATTGAAAATGGCGACTGCTCAAACTGCACCTGCATGGCGTGCTGCATGCGCTGCCCCAAATGCCCTTGGCTTTGCGGCAAAACCTGCCACTGGCGAACCAGCTTCAAGGACGCCAGAAGCTCAGCCCACTGCGCCTGACTGCCACCGTCCACCCATAAAACCGGACAGATATCCTCGGGGCAGGTGTCCACCCACTGCAAAGACTTCACCAACAACTGGCGCGCCAGCGCAGCAGCGCCCTGCTCGCCCAACAAGGGAATCATGCGGGTTTTAGCACGCCCCGGCTCCGGCCATTTTACAAAAACGCCCAGCGTCGCGGCTTTCAATTTCATGGTTTTTGAGGAGGTGTTTTTTCAGCGCTGGGCGCACGGCCAGCCAAAAGTCTTAAAACAGCACTGCCTTTACCCAAGACGGCGGTGGCAGACATCTTGACAACCGGTGGCGGCTCAACAGGCGACAAGTGGTGATAAAGCCTGTCCAACTGCTCTTTTCTGACTTCGCTGGTGGGCAGATCCAACACCAGTTTGCCATCGCTCATGCCCACAATGCGGTCGGCAAATTCCATCGCCAGGTCAATGTCATGCAACACCGTCACTGTGGTCAGCCCCCGTTCCTGCGACAAGCGTTTGATCAGTTGCATCATGTCCCTGCTGGCCACGGGATCGAGCGCGGCGGTGGGTTCATCGGCAAAGAGAATGTCCCCCCCTTGAACCAACGCCCTGGCAATCGCCACTTTCTGGCGCTCACCACCCGACAAGGTGTCGGTGCGCCGGCCAGACAAAGACTCCACGCCAACCTCTTGCAAGGCCTGACGGGCTTTTTCTATTTCTTCTTCCGGAAACCAACCCAGCAAGGTTTTTAAGGGCGACACGCGCGCCAGGCAACCCAGCACCGCATTGTTCAAAACCGACAAACGCCCCACCACCTGCAAACCTTGAGGAATCCAGGCAATGCGCGAACGCACGTGACGTATTTTTGACTGACTCTCAACCCAAGGCTCATGCCCGAAAATATGAACATGCCCGGAAGATGGCGGCATCATCAAACCCATCAGTTTGAGCAAACTGCTTTTACCCGCACCGTTGGGTCCTAAAATAACAACCCGCTGCCCTTGGGGAATGGACAGCGACACATCGCTCACGATGATGTTGTCTCTCGCCATCCAAAGGGCGCGGGAGACAGCAACAGGAATGGATGAGTCGATTTCTTGAGGATTCATGTGCAAAGCCAGAGGGATTAGTGCAAGGATAAGCGAACACGACGGCTGATGCCATCAAAAGTCCACACCAACCCCACAATCAGAATCAGCAAGGTGGCCAGACGCCCCCATTGAAACAAGGACAAAGACTCTGTGAGCAACAAACCCAAGCCACCCGCCCCCACCAAACCCAGCACCGTGGAATCGCGAATGTTGAACTCCCAAACATACAAAATATTGGACACCCAGGCCGGCAGCAAATTAGGCACAATGCCCCAAGCCACCGTCTGCAGGCGGCTTGCCCCCACAGAGCGAATTGCATAAGCCGGCCCCAGATCAATGGTTTCTATGGTTTCAGCCAGCAATTTTCCCAAGGTTCCGAAAGAATGCAGCGCAATGGCCAAAATACCGGCCATGGGCCCCAGCCCAACAATACCCACCAAAAACAGACCGAACACCAAGGTGTGTATTGAGCGGCAAATATTGAGCAGACCTTGCGCGAACTTTCGAAGAGGGCCGAAGGTGGGCAAATTTTGTGCGGCCAATACGCCAAACGGCATGGCAAACAGCGCCGCCAAAGCCGTGCCCACAGTGGCAATTGAAAGCGTCACCACGGCGGCACGCCCCACCCCCATCAGGAAATTGATTTCTTCCTTTTGCGGGTCTTCGATTCGCAGCAAGGTTCCATCGTCGCTGCGAAACTCCACCACAGGGCGTTGAACGAGCGCATCAAGAAAACTGGGGTGACTGAGCTCATTGAAAGTGCGGGTCAGGTTTTTCAACGGTTGCTTGCCAAACGACATGCCTCCGTCTGCCGACAAGAGGCGCACGGCCAAAAACACCGTCACGCCATATGCGAGAAGAATAAACCACCAACGGGCCCGGATCAGCGACATGTCAGCGAGGCGTCAATTTGCCGGTTGCCAGACCTGCATCACGAATCGGCTTGTAGTAGGAATTGTCTTTTTTTACGAAGCCGGTGTAGTTTTTAGGCAGCAACTCCGGATTTTTCTTTAATTCAGTTTCAATACCCGCCAAGGCCTCCTGAATTTTTTCAACAGTCGCTTTGTCTTTCATCAAATCGGCGCTGACGGCGAAAGCGTCATTGGGCAACGGGTCTGAAGTCCAGATAATGCGGCTGTCAGATGCCTTGATCAAGCCCTGCTCTATCATGGCGTCGCGGTTACGGTTGTAATCGGCTCCAGCGTCCAGTTCACCACGGGCTATCTGTGTCTCAATGGCCTGATGTTTCGTGTAGGTTACACGGGAAAAGAAAGTATCCGGGTTCAGTCCCTTCTTTTGCAACATGTAAAACGGAATCAGGTAACCGGAGGTGGAACCCTTGTCACCGAAAGCAAATGTTTTGCCTTTCAAGTCGTCCACTGACTTTGCAGTTGATTCCGGACCCACCACAATGTGCGCAAAATATTCTGGTTTCCCGTTGTATAAAATGGTGGCAATGGCCTGTGCACCGCTTTCATTGTTAGCCAGCACATAACCCCACGGCCCCAACAGCCCCATGTCGGTTTCACCGTTGGCCAGCGACTTTGCCAGACCTTCCCACGTGTCCACCGTGCGCAATTGCACCGGGCGCCCCAGCTTGGCCGACAAATAATTGGCCAAAGGGGTGTAAGTTGCGTCGTTCTTGTTTTTATCCGGCTGGAACATGCCAACACCGAACTTCAAAGGCTCTTTCGATTGCGCCTGAACCTCAGGGACAGTTAAAGACAATGCGGTTCCAATCAGAACCGTCAGGGCAGAGGTAACAGACAAAGAAAGCCATTGGCGGCGGCTCTCAGACCCTAAAAAATTTTTCACAGCAAACTCCTCAAACAGGTTAACCAATTTTAACGCAAACTGAACCACTTGGTTTTCAGCAAAAACATTTTGGATTCAACGGCTTTTGGAGGCGCGGTATAACGCAGCCAGGTCTTGCGGGTGAGCCCCGCGGAAATACAACCAGCGCAGTCGCCACATGAGAAATATCGTGCGCCAAACGCCGTTGGCATCCCAGCGCCTGCCAGAGGTTCTGACTTTAAGCGCAGCGCAATGGGGATCTGCAATCCGCTTTAATCGGCGGCAAATCTCCACATCCTCCATCAAGGCCTGTTGTGGAAAACCGTCCACACGCTTGAAGAGCTCCGAGGACATGAACAAAGCCTGGTCGCCAGTGGCAATGCCAGAAAACCGCGAACGCCAGTTCATCATGAAAGCCACCATGCGCAGCAAGGGGCTGCGACCAATAATTTCAACATTGAAGCGCCCCCACAAGGGCGCTTTACAATCAGGCTGACCCGCCAGCAGTTTTTGCAAATAGGGCAAGGCAGCATCAGGCAGTTCAGTGTCGGCATGAAGAAACAACAGATAGGCACCCCGGGCCAGATTGGCGCCTGCATTCATTTGTAGGGCCCGCCCCGAAGCCGAGCCCTCAACGCGATCGGCCAATTCGCGGGCAAGGCCCACGCTGCTGTCCGTGCTGCCACCGTCCATGACAATCACTTCAGCCTGGCTTGCACGCCAAACCTGCAAACGCGCCAAAACAGCCGGCAGCGCCTGCGCCTCGTTGTAAACGGGAACCACGATGGAAAGCCACGGCCTTGTGTGAAGCGGTTTCAAAGCAATGACTTATCTGAAAAACAGGGTCGCCAGACCCAGAAAGATAAAGAAACCAAGGCTGTCTGTGGAAAATGTCAGCAACACGGAAGAACCCATGGCAGGGTCCCTGCCCATTTTTTGCAGAACAAAGGGCACCGCCATACCAATCATGGCGCCAATCAGCAAGTTGAGCATCATGGCCATCATCATCAAAACACCCAACGTAACGCCTTGGGGAGAGTCGTAGTACAACAACCAGGAAATGGTGCCTGCAATACTGCCCCACACCAAACCGTTCATGCCTGCAATGCCGAGTTCTTTATAGAGAAGGCGTTGTGCATTGGCAGCATTGACCTGCCCCAAGGCAATGGAACGAATCATCAGCGTCATGGTTTGATTGCCGGAATTGCCCGCAATGCCCGCAACAATGGGCATCAACGTAGCCAACGCCACCACTTTCTCAATGGTGTTTTCAAAACTGCCGATTACACGACTGGCAAAAAATGCCGTGAATAAATTGACTGCCAGCCACAACCACCGGTTTTTTGCAGATTCCCACACTGAAGCAAACAAATCTTCTTCTTCCCGCAGACCCGCTTGCGACAGCAATTCCGACTCGCCCTCTTCACGAATGACGTCCAGAACTTCATTAACAGTCAGCCGGCCCACCAGTTTGCCCGCCGGGTCGGTCACAGGGGCGCTCACCAGATCGTAACGTTCAAAAGCCTGAGCGGCCTCGGAGACGTCGTCCAGCGGGGACAGTGTCAGCATTTCATTGCTCATCACGTCGGCCACCATCACTTCGGGCTCATTGATGAGCAAACGGTCCAACGGCAAAGCGCCTTTCAGATGGTCATGTCTGTCCACCACAAACACTTGGTCGGTGTGGTCGGGCAGCTCATCAAAGCGCCTGAGGTAGCGCAACACCACTTCCAGCGACACATCGTCACGGATGGTCACCATTTCAAAGTCCATGCGGGCGCCCACGGAGTCTTCCGGGTAAGACATGGCAGCGCGCAATTGCTCGCGCTCTTCCAGCGACAACCCCGAAGCCAGTTCCTCAACCACCTCACGGGGCAAATCCTGGGCCAACTCAGCAAGCTCATTGGTGTCCAGATTCTCCGCTGCGGCAAAGAGCTCCTGGTTGTCCATGGTGCGGATCAGGCTTTCACGAACCGAATCCGACAATTCCAGAAGAATTTCACCCTCGCGCTCGGAACGAACCAGGTCCCAAACAACCAAACGATCGTCCAGTGGCAAGGACTCTAAAATGTAGGCGGTGTCCGCCGGGTGCAGTTTTGCAACCCGGTTGCGCAAGGCGTTCAAATGTTGCCGATGCACCAGATCTTCAATCAAGGCCTGTCTTTGGCGGGTGGACGAGGTGTTTTGCTTGTGCACCACGCTTTCAACCACCCTGGAGCGCTGCAGCAGTGTCTGAACCTCTTCCAAAGCCCGATGGGCATCATCAAGATCGCGGGACGGTGTTGCCGTCAGCGTATCCAAATCACCTTCAGGTTTGAGTTCGAATGACACAGAAAATCCTCTTTACATCAATACACACAGACACTGAAATAAACTCGGCGCTGAGCCGACGGCACCGACATTATCATGAACAGGCGCAAGCGTCAGCGCTGTGGGTCAAATCTGGTCAAAACACTCGCATCGCTGTTAAAAATACAGGCCACAGGCACCCAGCCGCGCAAACTGTTGATCACCCAGCAGGCCTGCGCATTCACCAAATCGTCAAGAAACAAATCACGGGGTACCAAAGCCCCTTCAGACAGCAACTTGTCCCTGAACACACCACTCAAGAAATTTGCATTGTCATGGGGGGTAAACCGGGTGCCTCCCATTTGAAGCACCAGATTGCCCCTCAGGGTTTCTGTCAGACGTCCCTGTCCATCAAACAACAAGGTATCACCCGCAGTGTCCAGCGTACTGGCATGTTGATCATAATGCTGGCGCCAGGTTGTCTTGTGCCGGGTAAACGCCTCATCTCCGGAAAACGGTCGTGTTGCCAACACCAGATTCAGCGGGGAAGGTAAATCCGTCCAGGGATGAACTTGAATTTCAAAATGGCCCTGTGCATCCAGCAACCAACGTCCGCGAAAAATACCCGATACATATTGCCGGCTGATGTCGGACAATTTACGGGCAAGCAGGTCTGCAGAAAATACAAATCCGAAACGCGTGGCTGCCGACTTCATTTTTTGCAGGTGCAACTCGCCGTGCTGCCATTGACCGGCTTCCAGCCGAACCGTCTGCAACAAGCGGAAGGCCTCGGAAGACCGGTGGGCGAGTCGAGACTTAACCTGCCACTCAGCCCATTCCGCTGCTGCATCGGAATACCAGGTAATGCCGCTGCCAACGCCATACACAAGCTGTTTTTTCCGGCGGTTAAACACCGCAGTGCGAATGGCGACATTGAACAAGGCATGCCCCCCCGGAGCCAACATCCCCACCGCCCCGCAATACAAACCGCGCGGGCTGCCCTCCAATTCAGAGAGATGACGCATGCTTTCAGCTTTCGGTGCCCCCGTCACGCTGCCGCAGGGAAACAAGGCTGCAAAAACATCTGTCAGGCTTGTGCCCTCGCGCGTTCGCGCCTGTATGCAGGAGCTCATTTGAACCACTGTGGGATGCACATGAACATCGAACAGGGACTGTGTCTGCACCGCCCCTGGCTTGGCCACCCTCGACAAATCATTGCGCAGCAAATCAACAATCATCACATTTTCTGCACGGTCCTTTTCACTGTCCAGCAAAGCCTGCCTGTCCACCTGCGGACAACCTGAAGGCACGGCAGTGCCCTTCATGGGGCGGGTGGTCAAAACGCCCTGATTCCATTCAAAAAACAATTCGGGTGAAACACTGGCGACTGCCCAGTCCTCGGTTTCCAGAAAAAAAGAATAAGCCTGGGGTTGCAAACGGTGCATGCGCTCAAACAGAGCCTCGGCCTGACCCTGCGCGCTGGCCTGCAAGCGGGTGGTCAAATTCAATTGATAGTAACGCCCCTCGGCGATGGAAGAACGGACCGCTGCCATACGTTCAAAAACAGCGTCTTCAGACTGCTCATTAAACCAAGGCTGTGAAAAAGTGAAGGCTTCATCTTTTAAAGCGACCTGACCGGCCCGCCCTAACTCCCCGTGGGGATCAGGCAAGTCATCAAATACAAAGGCGCTGCGTCATAGGCAACCCAGCCGAATACAAATTTGCCATCCAGCGACGCTCGCCACGCCCGGCCTAAAACATCACTCACATGAGCGAGTTCGTTTGCCACCAAAACCGTTGTCGCATTCAATAGAGACCCGGTTGGATGGGTTTCTTGCATCCGGCATTCCGCACCAATCATCCATTTCACTTGGGTTTTAGATGCATTGAAAACCTGACGCTGGTCCGGCTGATCTGTAACAACTGGCAAACCGTGGAACTCCCTTTGAAGCATGAAACACCCGAAAAGCGTAAAACTGGCTATCGCTTCAAGAAACGCGATATGGAACAAAACAAGTTTAAAAGCGACTCATCCGAAACATCCCTCAATTGTGCATTAGTTTCCGTTAGGCAAGCATGACTGCTGTAAAACAAGATCAAACCATTCCGCGTCCACTCATTAATGCAGCGGGCATTGAAAAACCGGTTTCATCAGAATCAGGCCCAAAATCAAAAAACAGTGCGGCCGTTTACATCATGGCATTATTTTTCATCACACTCTTCGGGCCTTATTTGCTGGCTTGGATCGCGCCGTATCAAAACCACCTGCTGGCGCGAATGTTTGCCTACTGCGTACTGGGTTTTGCGGTTTTCGTCACCCTGATCTACACCGTCAGGCATTACCTGTTCGCCATTAACCGCCTGTTCAGTCCGCAGCGCCAGCTCTACCTCGATCTCTCCTGCGCACCCTGGCCAAAAATTACTGTGCTGGTCATGGCGCACAATGAGGAAAAGGTCATTGAGGGTTCCATAAGGGCCTTGCTGAAAACCGATTATCCCGCAGAACAACTCACCATCATGCCGGTCAATGACCGGTCTACCGACAGCACACAGCGCATCATCGAACAGCTCGCAATCGAATTCCCCTGCATCAGGCCGCTGCACCGCACCGAGGGCGCAGGCGGCAAAGCGGCAGCACTGCAATACGCCAGCCAATTCATCAAAGACCCCATCATTGTCATTTTCGATGCAGACTACCTGCCAGGCAAAGGGCTGTTGAAACAACTGGTGAGCCCCTTCTTTGACACAGAAGTGGGCGCCACCATGGGTCGGGTCATTCCCCTGAATGAGCAGGCCAACCTGCTGACCAAAATCCTCGGCCTTGAACGCTGCGGCGGCTATCAGGTCAATCAGCAGGCACGCCAAAACATGGGGCTGACCGCCCAGTTCGGCGGCACAGTGGGCGGCCTCAGGCTGAGCGCACTTCAGCACATCGGCGGCTGGTCCAGCAATTGTCTGGCAGAAGACACTGACGTCACCTTCCGCATGCGCTGTGCCGGTTGGAAAGTGGTTTACCAAAACCGCGCAGAATGTTATGAAGAAGTGCCGGAAGAATGGTCAGTGCGCATCAAGCAATTGCGCCGTTGGGCCAGCGGACACCATCAGGTGCTGTTGCAACAGTGGCGCAATGTCCTGCGATCGGAGCGCTTGTCACGCCGGGACAAACTCGACGCCTTTCTCATTCTTTCCATCTTCATGCTGAGCCCCATCATTCTTCTGGGCTGGAACAGCGGTATCTTTTTATTCTACGGCGGACAAAGTACCTTGGTGGCAGGGCTACTGGGCATACTCATGACCATCGCCTACGCAGGTTTTGGAAACTTTGCCAGTTTCTTTGAAATTTCAGCTGGCGCCTACCTTGACCGTGCCAGGGTCAATCTCATTACCCTGCCCTTTCTTACGTTCAACTTTCTGATCAGCATCGTTGAGATTTCTGGCGCCATCCTGCAACAAAGCTGGCAGTCCAGAAAAGACCAACCCGTGCAATGGAACAAGACGGTTCGCTACAGGAAGGAGGTCTGACCATGCCATTGATTTCCACAGACCACCTGTTTCTCGTCTTTGCTTTTTTTATTATTGCGGCTCTGCCGGCTCTGCCCGCTGCGCTATATGCACTGACCAGTACCGCCGCTGAACCACTGCACGTTCCCTCGAACCGCGATGACGATCCCCGCTACTTTTCCAACAGCTTCATGGCTTTGCTGAAAAACGACCTCAGCAGCCATCAGGTCACTCAATTGCTACAGCGCACAGGCCATGAAAACGCCATCATGGACAAATACATCTTTGTCAGGGACACAAGTTTTCTAAAGCCTGTTTCAGAACTGAAACAAGAAAAAACAGACCAGCGCATTTGCCTTTTCAATGATTTGGCCCGCCTTCCAGAAGAAACCTTGTGGCTGGGCGACGCCTACACCCCGAAAGACTTCGAGGTTGGCAAAAAAGCCATATTGCGGACGCTGCGTTGTGACGGAAAATTGCTGTTGCACCCGGAATCAAGAATCATCCGTTGGGTGGATGCCACCTGGATTTACGCCATGGGTCCTCTAACCTTGCCGGGCCGAACCTCCGCCAGACAGCGAATTTCCCTGTCCATCGGCATACAGTTTGAACGGTTGTTTGCACCACTCATTGAAGTGTTTGAGCTTGACGCATCCACACCGCACGAACCTATCGTCATACCGTCCCCACCCGGCAACACAGAACGCTGGAGCCACCAACACGACGACACCCAGAACCAGCAGCGCAAAGTCTTCGACGACCATTTGTACATCGATGACAACACCTCATTAAGCGGCGATATTGTCTGTCACGGTGACCTGTACCTGGGTAAAAACTGCCGATGCGAGGGCAACCTGAAGGTGGACGGTAACTTGTATGTCGATTACGGCACCGCAATAGAGGGTCATGTGTTTTGCCTGGGCGACGTCCACATGGGCAACGACTGCCAGATCAACGGCATGACGTCCGTTCTGAACCAGTTTCACTCAGGTTTGAATTGTGTGGTTGGCTCAGAAAAGCAGCCCATTACATTGGCCGCCGGGGAAATCAACCTCAGCGCCGGCAGTCGCGTTTACGGCCAAATCATCGCCAGAAAGAAAGGGCTGACCACCTATGCCTAACCATACTTCTCAGAAACGCATCACCTGCATGGTGGGCACGCGTCCAGAAGTTTTAAAAATGGCCCCTGTAGTGGCAGCCATGCGTGCCATTGGCCTGTCTGTTCAAGTGGTCAATTCAGGACAGCAAAGCAGCCTCACTGGACAGGCCTTGTGCAATGTGGGCCTTGAGGCAGACGCAACACTGGAGCTGACCCGCAAGGACAGTTCACTCAATGCCTTAACCAGCGAACTGATGACCGCCATAGCAGCGCACTTAAAAGAACATCCCTGCGCCATTCTAATGGTTCACGGAGACGGCCTATCGCACGGTGTTGGGCACCCTCTCCCAATGGCATTTCGCACCCACGCCAAGGGCAAGAAACCAACTGATACGGGAACGAGTCAGAGGGGAAATTCACGTGACCGGCAACACCTGTATAGACGGATTGCTAAACACCGCAGAAGCCTTGGCACAAGGAACCCAGCAAGTCTCGCCACACATTCAGGCACTTTTTCAAAAATATGGAAAGCGCAACCTTCTTGTCACGCTGCATCGCCGGGAAAACTGGGGCCCGCCCCTTGAAAGCGTCACCAAAGCCCTTCACGAGTGGCTGCGAAAGCACCCCGAGCATCAAATTGTCTGGCCTCTGCATCCAAACCCGGAATTGAGAAAAAAAATCCTTATGCAATTTGAAATACTGAGCCGTGGTGAACTACCGTCCAATCTGCAACTCATTGAACCTCTTGATTACCCCGATCTGGTTTGGTCCATGCAACAGGTTTTCGCAATCGCCACCGATAGCGGAGGCTTGCAGGAAGAAGCCAGTGCGTTTCAGACGCCAGTCCTGATTTTGCGAGACACCACGGAAAGACCTGAGGCAGTAGAAGCCGGATATGCGCAACTTGTCGGCTGCGAATACGAATCGGTTTTAAACGCACTGACGCTGGCCGCGAAAAAAAATCCACACGGGAATGGCCTGAAAACCAACAAGGTGCTGTGGCCCTTCGGCGACGGGAAGGCCTCCGAGCGCATTGCTGCACTCCTGAAACGTTCACTGAATGCGCTTGAAATGGCTTGTGTGGGGTGCGCGCTATTGTTGCTGCAACCCAATGAAAGCACAGCTCAAGACAATCTCAACATCAGCAACGCAGCAACAAACAAATTCAGTGTGGCCTTCAGCGGCGGATCTGCAACACAGGGCTTTCAAGAGGGCGCGGGCATGGCACTTAAACTCGCGCACGCTACAACAGACAGCGAGTTCAATGCTGAATTGGTCAGACAATCGCGGTTTAATTTGCAGGGTGTGCAAGCTGGCGTTGGGCTTAGCCAAAAAATAAACGACAACAATCGCTTGTTGTTGTCTGCCTCCGCAGGAGAAAGCCGTTTGTATGCAAAATACGGCGCTCAAATCGGTTTGGCTCACACCTGGAAGAATGCGCCCCAGTGGGTAACTCAAGTCGGTTTTTCCCATCAAAGCCTTCGCGACAACCGAGAGCAAAACGCCCTCATGCTGGAACAATCCTGGTACACCCCTTGGGGCGGCACACTTCAAGCCGGTTTGCGTCAAGGTATCTCCAAACCGGGAAGCGTAAGCTTCAACAGTGCCCACATTGCCGCCACCTGGAACATCGGTAACTTGCAAGTGTTTGCCCGCAGGGAATCTGCACACGAGGCCTACCAAGCCATTGATGCAACCGCATTTATTGTGGATTTCAAAAGCAATACAGCGCAATTGGGCTTAAACATTCCTTTGAGCAAAACACAAAGTCTGGGCATTCAAGCCAATCGCTATGAAACCCCCTTCTACCGACGCAATGTTGTTCAAACCCAGTGGGGCAGCACATGGTAAGAACCGAAACAAAGTTGCAAACGAAACTCAATAAAACACTGGACCACCTAAAAAAACAAACCTGGAGCGGTAAAGTCATCGAAGAGCACCGCGCACTTCGGGTATTGCGGTTTTCAAAAAGCGATCTGTTTTTTCTGGCCGCCATTCCGTTGCTGAGCAATGCACTGTTATGGTTTTTTTGGGAAGAAATCGCTCTCTTTTGGATGGGTACCTCTTACTTTTTTCTCAACCCCATTATTGACGGTTTGAAATTTGGCTTGCTGGAATTAATAGGAACAGACTTATTTTTGTATGTACCCCTGATTAAAGCGCACACGCCTTCGCCTTATGAATGGTGGTTCGCTTTTGCATGGGCTTTCGTACTCATCGCCGCAACGCAATTGCCTTCTAAAAAATTGCTGCCTATACGGTATTTGTGTGGTTTGCTGGGTGGGGTTCAACTCAGTGCACAGCTTTACTTCACCATGTTTGAATCAATAGCTGGCATCAATTCTCTGGACTACCTGACAGACGTAATGACCGCAAGTTGTTACTGGATATGGCTCACACCTTGGTTGCTAACGCTCACCTTCAATGTGTTCCCGTTTTCTCTGGCTCATAAATTGCGCCTGACAGCGCTGTGCGTGTGCTACCTTATTTTCAGCTTCCCAGTGCAGTATGCTTTCCAGGCGTTTGTGCTGAATGAGTTCTCGAACATCTGGGTTCCCATGATGTTCTTCATCGCCAGCCTGCCCTTGAATATTTTGGCTGTGATCTGTTTTTATTCCATGGGAATGGCTTGGCCAATGCCAGAAGAAGAACTCAGGTCAAATTAAAGAACTCGAACACCTCACGCTTTTGCGCGATGGTGTCAGCAATGCCCAAGCGAATAAGCTCGCGGGTATAAGGCGCCTCAAACAGCAAGTAGCTGGCAAGCGCAGCACTTCTTGCTTCGGAATTACCGTTGCTGATGAGCATGTGCTGAACCGCTTTGGGCAAAATCCGCACATGCTTGGCTGCAATTTCATCAATGCGCTGAGACGGCGCAATCACCAGAAGTCGCACCGGCTTTAATGGTGTTTTTTCGGCAATGTCTTGCGGCAGCAAAGCCAGTGTCTTGTTGACCCGCATCAAGCGCTCAATGTCCACGGCCAAGCTGTCCAAAAATATCGAGGCCATTGCATGACCTGCGATCTGGGCCATGGTCGGGTAAGTATTGGATGGCAATTGACCACCGAACATGGTGGATCGCTCCAATTGTGCAGCACCAATAATCAATACCCGCGTGGCTCCCAAATGGATAGCCGGACTGATGGGCGCCAACTGGCGCATGGAACCATCCCCGAAAAACTCGATTCTGTCGTCATACTGCAAAGGTATGGAAGGAAATATAAAGGGAATTGCCGCCGAGGCCAACAAGTGGCTAACCGTTATGCGGTCTTGTTTGGCCACCCGCTGGGTTCTCACCCACGGTTCGATTTGCTCATGCGCCTGAAAAAATGTGACGTGATGCCCGGAACTGTAAGAAGACGCTGAAACCGCCAAGGCCCGCAAAGCGCCTGACTCCAAGGCCTCATCCAGACGCCGCAGGTGCAGGAAGTTGTTGAGTAAATCGGCCAAGGGGGAATTGTCCAATAGCGATTTCGGCTTTTTCCTGAGCATCAAGCCCAACGACAAAGCCGTCATCCATTTGGCGTTGCCCTTTACCCCGCCTAAACTTTTCACATCGTAGACCTGAGAGGCCGTGAAGTTTTCCCAGGTGTCTACCATGGCTTCAACCGACTCAAAAAAATTCGAGCCAGCGCAAGCCAAACCCGCCGCATTGATGGCACCCGCCGATGTTCCGCTTAAAATGGAAAATGGCTGGAGAAAATGGGTTGCCCCCTCGTCCCACAGCCATTTTGCAATCTGATAAAGCACTCCCACCTGATAAGCGGCGCGCGCGCCACCTCCGGTGAGTACCAGCCCGGCGGGCCCTTCAGCAATTTCTTTAGGTACGGGGTTCAGTGTCATGTAGCTCATTATTCCTGAGCCACCGACAATGTAAACCTAAACTTATCAGTTTTAAACTTTGTTTAACTACGAACGGCGTTTGCATCCAACACTGCCAACGCCGTCATGTTCACCAACCGCCTGACCGTGGCCGAAGGCGTGACAATGTGCACGGGTTTGGCAGCCCCCAACAACACCGGGCCTATCGCTATGCCATTGCCGCAAGCTGTTTTAAGCAGGTTGTAGGCAATGTTGGCGGAATCGATGTCCGGACAGACCAACAAGTTAGCCTCCCCTCTCAGGGTGGTGCCAGGCAAAATGGACTTGCGCACAGACTCGTCAATGGCGCAGTCGCCGTGCATTTCGCCGTCGATTTCCAACCACTTCGCGGTGTCTCGCAAAATCGCCAGCGCATCCCGCATTTTGATGGCGGAAGGTGCGTTGCTGGAACCAAAATTCGAATGCGACAGCAAAGCGGCCTTGGGCTCAATGCCAAAGCGTTTCATTTCTTCGGCAGCCAGTATGGTGATTTCCGCAATTTGTTCGGCAGTGGGGTTGATGTTGACGTGTGTATCGGCGAGCACCACCTGTCTGTTTTGCAAAAGCAAACCATTCATGGCGGCATACACATTGCAACCCTGGCGCAAACCAATGACCTGATTGATGTATTGCAAATGTTGGTTGGTATTGCCGAATGTGCCGCAAATCAAACCATCTGCGTGACCCTTGTGAACCATCATGGTGGCAATCAAGGTCAGCCTGCGACGCATCTCAATTTTTGCGTAGGGCTCTGTAACACCCTTTCTGCAGGTCAGTTCGTAATAGGTTCTCCAGTAATCTTTGTAACGCTCGTCGTATTCGGGGTTCACCAGTTCAAAATCGTTGCCCGGACGGATGCGCAGACCAAACCGGTCCAGCAACTTGGTGATGACGGCAGGACGGCCAATGAGAATTGGCTTGGCGATGCCTTCATCAACGATGACTTGCGCGGCACGAAGCACACGCTCGTCTTCGCCTTCGGCCAACACAATGCGGCACTTGTGGTTTTCCTTGACTGCAGATTTTGCGACCGCAAAAATCGGCTTCATGAAAGTGCCGCTCTGGTAGACAAACTGCTGCAACTGCTCGGCGTAAGCCGACATGTCTGCAATGGGACGGGTGGCCACACCGGATTCCATCGCAGCCTTGGCAACAGCAGGCGCTATGGAGACAATCAACCGGGGATCAAACGGTTTGGGAATCAGGTATTCAGGGCCAAAACTCAGGTTTGAAGAGCGGTACGCCGCCGCCACAACATCCGACTGCTCCTTGCGGGCCAAATCGGCCACCGCACGCACCGCCGCCACTTCCATTTCACGGGTGATGGTGGTCGCACCGACGTCCAAAGCACCCCTGAAGATGAATGGGAAGCAAAGCACGTTGTTGACCTGGTTTGGGTAGTCTGTGCGGCCCGTGCAAATGACGGCATCGTCGCGCACAGCCTTGACCTCTTCAGGCAAAATTTCAGGTGTGGGGTTGGCCAAGGCTAAAATTAGAGGCTTGGGTGCCATGCGCTTCACCATGTCTTGCTTGAGCACACCACCTGCAGACAAACCTAAAAATACATCAGCGTTGTCAATGACTTCCGCCAACGTACGCTGAGAGGTCTCCTGAGCGAAGCGTTCTTTGTCCGGGTCCATCAATTCAACCCGGCCTTTGTAAACCGCACCAGCAAGGTCGGTTACCCAGATATTTTCAATGGGCATGCCCAAATCCACGAGCAGGTCAAGGCAAGCCAAGGCAGCCGCTCCGGCGCCCGACACCACCATCTTGATCTTCTTGATGTCTTTGTTCAACACTTCCAGACCATTGAGAATTGCAGCTCCCACCACAATTGCAGTGCCATGCTGATCATCGTGAAAAACCGGGATTTTCATGCGTTTGCGCAGTTGGCGTTCTACAAAAAAACAATCCGGTGCCTTGATGTCTTCCAGGTTGATTCCACCGAAAGTGGGTTCAAGAGATGCGATGATCTCTACCAACTTGACCGGATCCAGTTCGTTGATTTCAATGTCAAAAACATCGATACCTGCAAACTTCTTGAACAATACCGCCTTGCCTTCCATGACGGGTTTTGCCGCCAAGGGGCCTATTGCACCCAACCCCAGAACTGCGGTGCCATTGGTGATGACACCCACCAGATTGCCCCGGCTGGTGTAGCGAAAGGCATTGGCGGGGTCGGCCTCGATCTCTTCACACGCTGCCGCCACGCCTGGGGAGTAAGCCAAAGCGAGGTCTCGCTGATTGACCAGATTCTTCGTCGGCATGATGGAGATTTTGCCGGGGGTTGGAAATTCGTGATATTCCAACGCGGCGGCGCGGAAACTAGGATCAAGGGGTTGTGCCATGTGGTGGAGTTCCTGAATTTCAAAATCGAATTATAGTGCGTACATTACAACACCACTTACTTTATCACCCTATTGATGCAAACCCTTGCAAATCGAATGTCTGGCATTGAGCCGTTTTATGTCATGGAAGTGCTCAAACAAGCCCATCGCCTCGCCGAAAAAGGCAGGAATGTCATCCATCTGTCGATTGGGGAACCTGATTTTCAGGCTCCGCCATCCGTTGTGCAGGCGCTAACCGATGCTGCACACGCCGGGCACATGGGCTACACAAACGCCAAGGGCCTGTTGGGTCTTCGCGAAAAGATCTGTGCGTTTTACGCCAAAAACTTTCATGTGACTGTGTCGCCAGAACAAATACTGATTACAACAGGGGCCTCTGCGGCCCTCACGCTGGCTTGTCTGGCGCTGGTGGAAGCAGGCAGTGATGTGCTGATGCCTGACCCCAGCTACCCCTGTAACCGGCATTTTGTAGCGGCAGCAGATGGTGTGGCCAGACTGATGGATTGCGGCCCTGAAACAGGCTTTCAGCCGACGGCGCTGCAGGTCGAACAACACTGGAACCAAAATACGCGGGGACTGATGATCGCCAGCCCTGCGAACCCGACCGGCACACGGATCGCTGCTGATGAACTCAATGCAATGGCAGAGGTGTGTCGGAAAAAACAGGGTTTTTTAATTGTTGATGAAATTTATCAAGGGCTTGTTTATGATCGTCCCGCCGAAACCGCTTTGGCCCTCCCGGCTGTAGCGTCTGGTTTCGAGGACTTGATTGTTGTAAACAGCTTTTCAAAATACTTTGGCATGACAGGCTGGCGGCTAGGTTGGATGGTGCTTCCAGAACGGCTGGCCCACGATTTTGAAAAGCTGGCGCAAAACCTGTCCATTTGCGCACCGACCTTGGCACAACATGCAGCCATGGCCTGCTTCCACGAAAATACACTGGCCTTGTGCGAAGAACGCAAAACCCTGTTTCAAAACAGACGGGATTTCATCTTGGGTGCTTTGGCTGACATTGGAGTGCCGGTTCCTGCAAAACCAGACGGCGCTTTTTATGTGTATGCCGACATTTCTGCATTTTCTGAGTCAAGCGTTCAGTGGTGCAGCGACCTGTTAAATGCGACCGGGGTTTGTATTGTGCCCGGCACAGATTTCTCAGTACTCAATGGGCACCGTTACATCCGTATCTCCTATGCCAGAGACATGCCCGATCTTGAAAAGGGCATGTCTTTGGTGAGGTCGTTCATTCAACAGAGGTAGGGCCTGGAACCAACGCTTCCGCCGGACTGTTGGCTGCCGCATTGGACAACAGCGAGGCAGCCCTCTTCGATTCAGCCGATTCAACTTTTGATGGCGACTTGTTTTGGGCTGGTTTTGAAACAGACCGAAGCGATGGTCTGGCCAACGCAACTGTAGCGGGCTTGGCACCGGCAGCATGTCGAATCTTTGCAGCTTCAGCCAAAACCTTGACCACGTAGCCGTCGTCTTGACCCTCGCCTACGCCGAGGTAGTACTTCAAACCTTGGTTTACACTGCCGCCGCGGGTAATGGCGTCTTTAAGAATCTCAGCACCTACCAACATGTTGATCTGCGGGTTGATGGATACATTTTTGATGTCGCCGTAGGCTTCAAATTTCGCAGAGTGCATGTCTGCCATGACCTGCATCAGGCCTTTGGCGCCCATGGGGCTGGCTGCATACGGATTGAAGCCTGATTCAACTGACGCCACAGCAAGAACTAGCGCTGGGTCCAGTTTGTATTTTTCAGCGGCGTCGAAAGCGAAACGAACGATGTCCGTCATGCCTTCGTGAGAAACGCGAAATCTGGAAGACAGGTACTGCACCATCTGCTTCTGCGCTTTAGGGGAGGGTCTTGAAACGGTACCCCCGGCCAAAAGAACCTCGATTGGGTCGGGTTCCGAGCCGACATCGGTTGAGTCAACGGATTCCGGCGTTACCAAGGAAGCCAAGGCAGAGGCAAAATCGTCGTTCACTTTGGCTCCTACAAAACCGATTGCGGAGACGACACCCACAACCATCAGGCTGCTTTTTGTTGCGTTAAGGACGTTTTCACGGGTGAGATGAGAAACGTTGAAATGGGAATGAACCCAAGAGCGCACACGGACAAGCGTTGGCTTAGTCATGCATCCTCCTTCTGAACCACGGCTTGTTTGCCCGACTTCTGCAACCTCGCCACAACTCATTGAGGGCCTCTGGCAGTTGAGCGCACAACTGCAGACCGTTAAAAAACCTTGTTCTAAAAGATAGCCAAGAACCAGGACGTGTCCGGATCATAAGCAGCCTTCCCCAACGAGTCAAACAATCGGATGGAGGTATTTTTCTAAAACCACCCCGAAAACAACATAAAAAATGCAGAATAGCGGCTGTCAGGCAGCGCTTTAAAAGACGCTCCAAAAAACACAAAGAAGAAAATTAACCAATGCAATACAAAGACTTACGTGATTTTTGCGAACAACTCTACCAACGCGGCGAGTTACTTCGGGTACCAGAGCACGTCAGCCCGGACCTGGAAATGACAGCGCTGTGTGCAAAAACACTACAGCATGAAGGCCCCGCTCTGTTGTTTGACCGCCCCACAGGCTTTGACTTCAGAGTGCTGGGTAACCTGTTTGGCACCCCCCAGCGCGTGGCCTTGGGCATGGGCGCAGACAACACGCAGGCACTGCGGGAAATCGGCAAAACGCTGGCCTACCTGAAGGAACCTGAGCCGCCGAAAGGCCTGCGAGATGCGCTCGACAAACTGCCCATGGTCAAGCAGGTGCTGTCCATGGCACCAAAAGTGGTGTCGGATGCGCCCTGTCAAGCCAATGTCCTGCAAGGCGAAGATGTTAACCTCGACCGCATTCCGATCTGGAGCTGTTGGCCAGAAGATGCCGCCCCGTTGCTGACCTGGGGGTTGGTGATTACACAAGGACCGCACCGGAAGCGGCAGAACCTGGGCATCTACAGACAACAGAAAATCGGTCCGCAACGGCTGATCATGCGTTGGCTGGCGCACCGAGGGGGCGCCCTGGACTTTAGGGAACATGCCTTGGCGCATCCGGGCGAACCGTTCCCGATCACCGTGGCGCTGGGCGCAGACCCGGCCACCATACTCGGCGCGGTCACCCCGGTTCCTGATGCGATTTCGGAATATCAATTCGCCGGTTTGCTACGGGGCAGCCGCACCGAACTCATCAAGGGCGTCAGCAACCAGTTGCAGATTCCCGCTTCGGCAGAAATTGTGTTGGAAGGTCATATTTACCCGGCAGACCACGCCCGGGTGAAAGCGTGCCGCAACGGCGCCCATGGTCCGGAAATTCCTGTGCTGCCAGCGCATGTGACCACAGGGCCAGTGCCCCCGGTACCCGCTGCGCTGCAAGGTTGGGATTGTGCGCTGGAAGGCCCTTATGGAGATCACACGGGGTATTACAACGAACGCGATTGGTTCCCTGTTTTTACAGTCGACCGAATCACCCACCGGGACGACGCCATTTACCACTCCACCTACACCGGAAAACCGCCAGATGAGCCCGCGGTGCTGGGCGTTGCGCTCAATGAGGTATTTGTACCGATTTTGCAAAAGCAATATCCGGAAATTATGGATTTCTATCTGCCGCCGGAAGGTTGCAGTTACAGAATGGCCATCGTTTCCATTAAGAAGGCCTACGCAGGCCACGCCAAGCGGGTAATGTTCGGCGTCTGGAGTTTCTTGCGGCAATTCATGTACACGAAGTTCATTATTGTGGTGGACGACGACATTGATGTTAGAAACTGGGAAGACGTGATCTGGGCAATCACGACGCGGATGGACCCAGTGAGAGATACCTTGCTGGTGGACAACACGCCGATTGACTACTTGGACTTCGCCAGCCCGGTCAGCGGACTGGGCGGCAAAATGGGGCTGGACGCAACCAACAAATGGCCAGGAGAAACCCAGCGGGAGTGGGGTCGGCCAATCAAGCCTGAGGCGGCTTTGATTGATCGAGTTGAAGCGCTGTGGAGCCGTTTAGGGACCCGGCGTGATTAAGACCCTGAGGTGGCGTTGAACTCTGACGCCACCAATAATAGGCCAAACCACCCACGGCACCCAGCAAACCAAGCTTCAAGCCCATCTTGAGCAAAGGTTTCCGGAAAGCTGTAAAGCCAAAGGAACCCACCATGGCAAGCATGGGGTACTGGGTTACAAATTGCTTGAACAGGGCTGAACTTGCGCCAAATTGACCACCAGAAATGAATTTTTGCACGCCGCTGAAAATTACCTTGCTCCAGCTCAACGAGTTTTTTACATCTTGTACCTGAATTTGTAATTCCATGCGTTCAATTTGCGCCCGCATGCTGAGCATTTCCTTTTTCAGGCGGATATCGTCTGCTTGACTCATGAATTCGGACCACCCGAGTTGTTGCCGGTTTGAGATTGAATTTCGTCAGCCTCTGCCGAACGCGCCAACGCATCGCTGTCACGCCCCAACTCAGCCAGCGTGTAGGAAAATGCCGGTGGCTGATGGGCAATCATGTGCTGCAAACGCAACCACAAGACACCGCCAATAAAAGCATAGACCACCGCCAAAGCGGCCAATGCCGTGTAGCGGTAGGTGTCCCAGTAAAAAGCCACAATTAAAAAGCTCAAGACCAGAATGCCAAAGCTGAGAAACAAAAACGACGCCAGTCCAGTGAATATAAGACTGAGCAATCGGCTTTTTTCCTCACCCAATTCCACTGCGGCCATTTCCAGGCGCGTTTGCAACATGGAAAGCAAAGTGACGAGCACTCTTTTTGCAGCCGCCAGAGTGCCCGGCGATGAGAATAAATTCGCCACGAAAAATCAACGACGGTTGATCATGATGCCGACAACAAAACCCACTGCGGCGGCAATACCGACAGCGCGCCAAGGGTGATCATGCACGTAATCATCAGTGGCACGCGCAGCAGCCTTGCTTTTTTCAACAACAGCCGCCTGTGCGTCTTGCATGGCCTCTTTGGCTCTGCGCAAGCTGACCAAAGCTTTTTCACGGAGTTCGGCAGCGCGCTCACCCGAAGTGGATGCGGCGGCTTTCAGCAAGTCTTCTGCGTCAGCCAAAACGATTTTCATATCACTGAACAATTTGTCTTTGGATTCCATCCGATGCCCTTTTGATTCGTTTTTCCAAGAAAATGGCGGATTTCACCGCCACTGTGATCACTACTGATGCGAAGTGTAGCAAATGCATTGCCGTTTTGTTGTGCTTAACTTAACTCACGGTCGAACCATTGAAGCAAAATATCGTGAATATCTGCACGGTCTTGTAAACCCTCGCCATTTAAGACACAAACCCATACCCACCATTGCCCTTTTCGATTCCTGAGATAGCCGGCCAAAGCGCTGACGTTCTTCAGGCGTCCGGTCTTTAAATACGCGGTCAGGCGCAAATCCTGAAAGCGGTTGGACAAGGTGCCGTCCTTGCCCGCCTTGGGTAAAGAGCCCAGCAAATCTGAAAAACCTGCCGTGGGGTAGAACAATTCAAGAACATCCGCCAGACCTTGGGATGTCAGGCGATCGCTGCGCGACAAACCAGAGCCATTGCCGACATTAAAAAACGCCGTGTCTGCACCCAAGGACTGGGCCCATTTGCGCACCACCTCATCAGAAGACTGGCCAGGCGGCGTAATGCTGAGCATCAGGTTTTGCGCCATGACGTTGTTGCTGAATTTGTTGATGTTCCTGACCACAGTGCTTAAATCACGGCCACGCCAGGCTAGCAATGGGGCCGTGCCTTCCGGCGCGACACCCGCACTCCAGCGTTGCAAACCGGTGCCGCCCTGCTCTTGCCAGATTTCCATGAACCAGGCCGCCAGCCATGCGCGGGCGTCGGGCACCCTGACAGGCAAGCGCTGATCTGCACAGGCACCCGGGAAATCGCCGCTGATGCGCAATACATTGCCTTCCCAAGCAACCTGAAAGCCTTCTTTCCACGCCACACAAGGCCCTGCTTTAAAACGTATTTTGCTTTCAACCTGAAAACTCTGCGGCGCCAGATCGAAGTTGGTGGTGATGCGCCCGGCTTGCGGCCTCAAAACCAGATTGACCGCACCGTGACTGAGCAACAACGGGCTGGGCGGTGCATGGTAGGCCCGATACACAGCCTCATCAAAAAAGCCCTGATTTTCAGCGGTGCGAAAAGCGGTCGCCTGATGGGAAAACAGCGTGTCATCCAACACCAGAGGGCCTTCAATGTGAGAGATGCCCATGCCCCGCAGTTGCCTGATGAACATCCACAAATCTTCTATCTGGAAATCCGGATCTCCGGCACCCTTGAAATACAAAGGCCCGTCAATGCGTTGTGGTTGCTTGCCCCGGGTGGCCAGCAGTTCTGTTTTAAACCGGTACTCGGCACCCAAGCGACTTAACGCCGCGCCCGTGGTGAGCAACTTGACCACAGAAGCCATTTGGGCGGGCTGCCTGGCATTGTGGGAGATGTCGCCTCCCCGTGCGCCCGAAGCGGCCACAGGTCTGACGGTGAAAAACAATTGATCCGGCGAAACGCCGGCGGCTTTTAGCTTTTGCAAAACAGCCGGTGGCAAGGGGTCTGAGGTTTGGGCCGTTGCCACCTGAAAACAGAAAAGCCAGACCAAAAAAAATGGAGCGATGAATTTCATCCCTCCATTATGCCCTGCAGCGCTGGCTGATTACATTGCCTGCCTGGACTTTCGCTCCCACACTTTTGGCTCTGCGGATTCGTTATTGTATTTCTTGCCCGGCTCCCAGCGGGGTCTGCTGGCCGGCTTGGGTGGCACGGGAGGACGCTCTGCCCTGTCACTGACGTACTGGCTGGACGCTTTTTCCTTTTTCTTTTCTTCAGGGGCGGCTTGTTCATCCCCATGCTTGTCCGCTTGTTTGCCGCTGTCTTTGACTGCTTTTACTGTTTTTGTAGAACCATGACCGTCATCTGCGCCGTGCTTGGCCGCCGCTTTGGGCTCATTGCCATGGCCGTCGTCCTCATGCGCGGCATCGCTCTCGTGGTCGTCGGCTTTTGCAATCGGCTCAGGCGGAGGCGGTTCGTTGGCTGCAACCAAAGGTTTGACCTCAGCAATCTTGTTGGTGGCCATGTAATCGTTCATGTCGCGCCATCCAGCGAAAACGCCCGATCTGGAAGCGCGAGGATTAATGGCGTAGCAATCTTCGATTGCGCGGCCTGCATGCCTGCAACCCGCACCGATCGCCTTGCTCTCAGCCTCAGGCAAGCCCTTGCCGACGTAAGGCAGGTTTTGAACCATCTCACAACCAGACAACGGTAGGAAAACAAACAGCCAGATCCAGCGTGGCGGGCGCTTTGAGGGTTTCATGAGTCGCGTATCCTGACGTGAATCCGGCGGTGGCCGAAGGTTAATCACATACCAGTAGTAACGACAGCCCGCTCAAAAAGTTGAGGTATTTTGAACCTCGTACCCCAGTTCCTCTATTGCGCTGCGGATTTCCTCCATGGTGTGCGTCGAATTGACTTGCACCTCACCGGTTTGCAGATTAACTTCAACGTGGGCTGCACCGTCGAGCGCGGCAATCGCCTCTGTCACACTCGCCTTGCAATGTCCGCAAGTCATACCGTTTACAATCAATCGATGTTTCATGGCCAAGGTCCTTCCAGAAGTTTGGCGTGAATCAAATACATTAAAAGAAGTCAGGCAACTCAATGGCAGTGGCACTAAAGCACCAGCAGCTTAAAATTTCAGGCATGACTTGCGCCGCCTGCGTAGGCCGCGTGGAACGAGTGCTTGCGAAACAAAAAGGCGTTGTCACTGCCTCCGTCAATTTGGCAACCGAGTCTGCTTATATAGAGCATACCGCCGAGTTCGATCTCCAAACAGTGCTGGATGCGGTTAAAAAGGCGGGCTATTCGGTCAGTCAAGACCACGCCGCCCCCGCAGACAATGAAGAAGAAGGTCACAAGGCCGCCTGGCAAATGCTTTTGGCCATGCTGATCACTGCTGTGTTGATGCTGCCCATGGTTTCATCATGGACAGCGCCAGTTTGGCTGCAATGGCTGTTGGCCACACCCGTACAGTTTTGGCTAGGCGCCCGATTTTTCAAGGGTGCGTTGGGCGCCTTGCGCAACAGGGAAGCCAACATGGATGTGCTTGTGGTGTTGGGCACCCTGACCAGTTACCTGTTTTCTGTTTATGTGTGGTTTACCAGCACACCAGACTCGGGCAAGGCCACCCACCTGTATTTTGAAGCGTCGAGCGCCGTAATTGCTTTTGTCTTGCTGGGAAAATACTTGGAGAAAGCCGCCAGACGGCAAACCGTTGCCGCCATCGCCGGCCTTGAGCAACTCAGACCGAACGAAGCGCTGCGCTACGTGGGCAAACCTGCACAACTAACCGACCGACACGAAAAAGTTGCGCTTGAATCTCTGAGGGTTGGCGAATTTATCAAGGTAGGAGCAGGTGAGCGACTGCCTTGCGATGGTGTTGTTCTATTGGGGCAATCGCATGTGGACGAGTCCTCATTGAACGGCGAACCGCTGCCCTCAGTTAAAAATGCGGACTGTACCGTTCACGCCGGCACGTTAAACCAAGAGGCCGCGCTGGCCGTTGAAATCACTGCTGTGGGCGCAAACACCCTGTTGGGCAAAGTGATTGGCCTGATCGCAAAGGCGCAGGGACAAAAGCTGCCGGTTCAGGAAATGGTGGACCGCGTCTCCAATATTTTTGTGCCCGCCGTGCTGGGTATCGCGGCCATCACCGGACTGGGATGGTTTTGGTACAGCCATGATGTGCCCTCTTCAAAC
>JAJTDO010000107.1 GCA_021300475.1 Burkholderiales bacterium
AACAGCGCAGCGGCTGAATTCGAACTGGCAAAGTCGTCTTATACGTTGCCGTCCCATCTCAATCAAGCCAGCGCATGGGCACAAGGAACAAAACCATGAAACACATCAAGTTTGCGATCATCAGTTTGTCGTTGGTCTCCGTACTGTCTGCCTGCGATAAAGCAGCAAGCACCAAAGACAGCTCGAAACCCTTGCGTGTTGTGGATGTTGTTTCACCGGTCGAAGGGCCTGCGCAGTTGGACATTCGCAGCAGCGGCAGTCTGGCGTTTCGGGAAGAAAGCAAACTGGGCTTTAAAACAGGCGGGGTGATCGGCCAGGTGCTGGTGCGGGAAGGTGATGTTGTAAAGCCCGGACAGTTGCTGGCAACACTTGAGGGTGCCGAGATTGACGCCGCTGTTGCACAGACGCAAGCCTTGCACGACAAAGCCGTGCGCGACTTGCAGCGCGGTGAAAGCTTGTATTTGCAGGAAGTGGTTTCCAAAGAGGTATTGGACAATTTAAAAACCGCCGAGACGCTGGCCAAGGCCAGCCTTGCCGCCAGCCAGTTCAACCGCGGCACCGCTCGCTTGCAGGCCGGTGCGGCCGCTGTTGTCGTGAAGCGTTTGGCAGAGGCGGGCGAAGTCATTGCACCGGGGCAACCCGTGTTGTTGCTGGGGTCTTTGAAGTCGGGTTTGGTGTTCCGTTCCGGTTTGTCGGATTCTCAGGTGGTTCAGTTGCGCAAAGATGCCAATGTCAGTGTGGTGCTTGATGCTTATCCGGACGTCAGTCTGCCAGCCAGCATTCTGGAGATCGGGCAGTCGGCAGATGCGAGAACCGGTGCCTACCGCATTGAGTTTAAACTGGCAGACGGTGCAGGGCAGCGGGCTTTGCTGGCAGGTATGGTGGGGCGTGCCGTGATACCTGTCAGTGGTGAAAAGCAGAGGTTGAGTTATTTGCCTTTGTCCACGGTGGTGGATACGCGTGAAGGCCGGGTTTCCGTTTTCATGCTGGAAGAAGGCTCGGTGGCCAGAAAACGGGAGTTGGTTGTGGCCTTCATTGGTACGGATACCGTGGCGTTGAAAGAGGCTTTGCCTGCTGATGCACAGGTGGTGTTGTCAGGGGCCGCATTTTTGAAAGACGGGGAAACCGTCAGCGTCAGCCGCGGGAAAGAAAAGCCATGAGACTCACTGAATTTTCCATTCGCAACCATCAATTTACCTTGGTGGTGTTTGCCTTGCTGATTCTGATTGGCGTTAGTTCTTACATGGCCATTCCCAGAACTGAAGACCCTTATTTTCCGATCTCTGCATTTCAGGTGGTCACCATTTATCCGGGTGCAGACCCCAGAGAAATTGAGCAGCAGGTCACCAAACCCGTTGAAGATGCAATAAACGAGTTAAGTGATGTCAAAGAACTGTTTTCAACATCCCGCGACAGTGTGAGTTTTGTGCCCGTTGAATTTATTGCCACCATTGATGTTGATAAAAAATACGATGAGCTGGTGCGTCAGATGGATACATTGCGCCCCAAGTTGCCTGCGGGTGTTAAGTCGTTGGAAGTGGTGAAGGTAAACCCCGGACTGGTGAATATCGTACAAATTGCTTTGGCCTCGGAAACGGCAAGTTACGCGGAACTGGCCGATGTGGCCGAGCGGCTTCAAGACTTGCTGGAACGTGTTTCAGGCGTTAGAACCGTCAAGACCTGGGCTTACCCGGAACGTGAGTTGCGGGTGACGCTTGATTTAAAACGCATGGCGCAATATGGCTTGAAAACCCGCGATGTGGTGAATCTGATTGGCGGAGAAAACGCCAACATTCCCGGCGGTGCGGTGGAGCAGGGCGACAAACGCTTTAACGTTAAAACCTCTGGTAGCTATCAGTCTTTGGATGAAATTAAAAACACCATTATTGCCGGTGCAGGTATCAAAGGGGCTTTGGCGGGGCAAACCATTCGCGTCTCCGATGTTGCGCAGGTTTCCTGGGACTTTGAATCCAGAGACTACACCGGGCGCATCAACGGCAAGCGCGCTGTTTTTGTATCGGCCAACCAGAAAGATGGACGCAATATTTTCAATACCCAGGAAGGCATTGAAAAAGCCGTGACTGCCTTCAAGGAAGAATTGCCTGCCAACATAGAACTGGTGTGGGCGTTTGACCAATCAAAAAATGTAGAGAAACGTTTGGGTCGCTTGAATGCGGATTTCTTGATTGCGGTTGTTTTGGTACTGGTCACTTTACTTCCCTTGGGTTTGCGCGCCGCAGGCATTGTCATGGTGTCCATACCGCTTTCACTGGCAACCGGTCTGGCCGCCTTGCATTTTGCAGGTTACTCACTGAACCAGTTGTCCATTGCCGGTTTTGTGGTGGCTTTGGGTTTGTTGGTGGATGACTCCATCGTGGTGATTGAAAACATCTCGCGTGTTTTGCGTCAGGGCTATGACAGAACCACCGCTGCACTGATGGCAACACGGCAAATTTCTTTGGCGGTGTTGGGGTGTACCGCCACCTTGTTGTTTGCTTTCTTGCCTTTGTTAATGCTGCCGGGCAACGCGGGAAAGTTCATTCGCTCCTTGCCGCTGTCTGTGGTGTTTACGGTGTTGGCGTCCTTGTTTGTGGCGCTCACCATTATTCCGTTTTTGGCGAGTCGCATACTGCCAAGAACTGAAAGCGAACATGGCAATATTTTCTTGCAGCGCTTGATGTCAGGCATTGATGTTTTTTATTCTCCGCTGCTCAGACGTTCACTTGCAAAGCCCAAGACCACCGTGGTGGCATCACTGGTTTTGTTTGCGGCTTCTTTGTTGCTGGTACCGCTGATTGGTTTTTCCTTGTTTCCAAAAGCAGACACGCCACAGTTTCTGATTCAGGTAAATTTGCCCGATGGCGCCAGTCTTTCCAAGACAGACGAAGTACTGAAACAAGCAGAGCAGGTGGTGTTGTCGCATGAAGAAGTGCAGTATGCAGTGTCCAACCTTGGGCGTGGCAATCCGCAAATTTTCTACAATGTTTTTCAGCGCGAACTGGCGGCCAATTACGGCGAGATATTTGTGCAGTTGCATGATTACCATCCGGGAAAAACGCCGCGGCTGCTGGATAAAATGCGCGAATCGCTCAACGGTATTCCGGGCGCCAACATTACCTTGAAGGAGTTTGAAAACGGTCCGCCACAAGACGCACCCATCGCGATTCGTTTGCAAGGCACTGACCTGGAAACGCTCAAGGCATTGTCTCTGAAGCTTGAGGCCATCATGGAGGCAACACCAGGAACACAAAACGTGGTGAATCCGCAGAAGGCCTCACGTGTTGATTTGCAACTGGCCGTCAACCGCGAAAAGGCTGGCATGCTGGGCGTACCCTCCGTGGAACTCGATCAAACCGTGCGCTTGGCCATTGCCGGTCAGAAGGCTGGAGAGTTCACCGATGCCAAGGGCGATACCTATCCGATTGTGGTGCGTGGCCCCATGGCAGGTCGCAGTTCACTCAATGCGCTCGATGGCTTTCACGTTACTTCGTTGGGTGGCGCCCAGGTGCCGTTGGCGCAATTGGCGAGTCTGCAGTTGTCCTCTTCTCCCAACCAGATTTCCCACTACCAGCGCGAGCGTTCGGTGTTGCTGACGGCGCAGACAAAAACCGGTTTCAACACCGAAGCAGTGACACGCGCCATTGAAAAGCAACTTCATGAGGTGTCGTTTCCCAAGGGTTACGGTTTCTCGCTGGCGGGTGAAGTGGCCGCCAGAAAAGACAGTTTTGAAGGTTTTTCCACCGCCATCTTGATTACTGTGTTCGGTATCCTGGCCATTCTCATCCTGGAATTCGGCAGCATCAAAAGCAGTTTGATTGTCTTGATGGTGATACCGTTGGGCGTGATGGGCGGTTTGCTGATGTTGTTTTTAACAGGCTACACGCTGTCATTTACCGCCATGGTAGGTTTTATTGCACTGATCGGCATTGAAATCAAAAATTCAATTTTATTGGTGGATTTCACCAACCAGTTGCGCAACGAAGGCAAGGGCATAGACGAAGCAGTTGAGGAGGCAGGGCAGGTTCGTTTCCTGCCTATTTTGCTGACATCGGCCACGGCCATTGGTGGTTTGCTGCCTCTGGCCTTGCAGCAGTCGGGTTTGTATTCCCCCATGGCTTGGGTCATTATTGGCGGGCTGATTACCTCAACCTTGATTGGCCGGTTTGTAACGCCCGTGATGTACAAGTTGCTGCCACCGGCCTTGTCTCACCGGTTGGAACCCACCTAGCCTCAACCTGCTTTTTCAGTCAAAGGTCTGCATCAAACCGGTTGCCAATTTTTACGCTGTCTACAGACAGCGTCAGCAACTCCACGGTGGCACCCGATGCCGCCGTGTTGATGCTGACCACCCGTTCTGTGCAGTGCGCCTTCAAGGTGTTGGGTCCGCCGGCTTTCGGGCCTGTGCCTGAAGCGCCTTGGCCCCCGAAGGGTTGAACACCAACGGTGGCGCCTATCATGGGTCGGTTCACATAGAAGTTACCCACGGGCAGGTCAGCCATTTTTTCAATGCGTTCATCAATTCTGCTTTGCAAGCCCAACGTCAGACCCCAAGGCATGTCGCTGATTTGATCCAGTACCTGTTGAAAGTCTTGGGCTTCATACAACACCACTTGCAACACCGGGCCAAACAGTTCTTCCTGATGGTAGGGTGTCTGCATTTCAATGATGGCCGGTGTGAACCAGGCCTGCGAATCTGTTATTTCTGCAGTGGAAGGTTCCACCAACACCTTGCCCAAGGTTTTCAGGTGTTCCCATTGCGCCATCAGTTTTTCTTTGGCGGCGTGGTCTATTAGCGGGCCTATATCAGTCTCTAGAGATTGCGTTTCTCCGATTTTCAACTCCGCCAGCGCACCACCGATGAGCTCCAGCAAGCGGGGGGCAACTTCTTGCTGCACATATAAAATGCGCAGGGCGCTGCAGCGTTGCCCTGCCTGATTGAATGCGCTTTCTAGAATATGGTCGCAACTTTGTT
>JAJTDO010000108.1 GCA_021300475.1 Burkholderiales bacterium
GCGAATGGTGTGATCGGGCTGCGCAGGGCCTTCAGGGTTGAGGCAGGAAGCAGCCCGCATCCGCCCAAGCAAGCGATCACATCGGTCAGCCCCACGCCCCTACGCACCCAACAAAACATCCAACCCCCAGACCCAACAATATGGAACCATTTTGTCAGGCAATACAACTCACTTGCATTATCCAAAAATTCGCAGATTTCAATGAATTCAAAAAGTTTCGCCCAACTGATCTCTTCGCTTAGCAACATGTGCACCGCACTTTCAAATGAGGCACCACACCGGTTTTCTTACCGCGATATCAAGTTTTCAGTTACTCGGTTCAGTCAGGATTTTTTGACCTGGGCCAACATTGAAATGGAGGTGCTTGAGCTGAACGACGAAAATTTTGGATCAGCCGTTGGCAACGCAATGCACATCAACCATCAGTTGTTTGTAGCTGCCCCAACACCCTTGTTTTTTGCCGTGCGAGACCTGGAAACGCAATTGCATTTGGTGCTTCATCAAAGAGTTTACGGCGAGCATGTTGATGTGATTGAACTTTTTGCGCAAATGACAGCACTCAAGGAGCAATTGCTTCAAGCCGATCAAACTCTTTTTTGAAAGTTTCACCATGACAATAGAATCGTTACAGAGATCGCCCAGAATTCGATCAGACAGCGGTACGTCCAGAAATTATTCGCTCCGTGGAGATGCAGGCTCATCTTCTTACTCAATTTCAGGGTCGGTGCTTGGCGGCGAGCATCAAGTTCAGCCCCAAGACGCTAAAAAAAGACAAAAGCCAGGCACAGCAAAACACACCTGTAGCCCAAGCCCCCGCTCCAACAAAGAAAAAACAAGACTGATTTTTAAAACAGGCCTACTTCTCTTCACCCCAAACCACAACAAAGCGCCCAAACAATCACTAAGGTTGCATTAAATTTTTAAACTCAAATATTTGCGGTTAAAAGTTGCAACGCTGAACCCGCCCTTAGCCCAACAACCCCGTGCTTTGGTGTGGCTATTTGAAGTGATCTGAAGCTTGTCTGGGCGAACGGTGTGATCTGGCTGCGCAGGGCATTCAGGGCGTGGGCCCTGCCGACCCCGCACAAGCCGAAGGCGCCGCAGGCGACCCGAAAAACCGCCATTGCGGTTTTTTGGCGAGGCTTGCAGGGTTGAGGCAGGAAACAGCCCGCGTCCGCCCCAGCAATCGATCACACCGGTCAGCCCGTCACGCACAAGCTACAACAAAGCACTCAAGCCAAAACAAAGTACCCAGCCTCACTCCCTGTGGTAAGGGTGCCCCACAATCATAGACCACCCCCGGTACAAGGCCTCAACCAACATCACCCTTGCAAGCGCATGCGGCAGGGTCAGGCTGGAAAGTCGCCACTGTTCGCGGCAGCCTTGCTTGAAGTCCGGGTGCAGTCCATCTGCGCTGCCTATTACCAAGCAAAGGTGTTCGCCGGCGTCGTGCCATTTGCCTAGTTTTTCAGCCAGTTTCTTGCTGCTTAAGTCCAGGCCGCGCTCGTCCATCGCCACCAGCAATGCACCCTTGGGCACAGCCGCCAGCAGTCGCTCTTTTTCTGTTGCCAGAATTTGTTCCGTGGTTTTTCCTGATTGCCGGCTTTCAGGCTTCAACTCAACGAGGTCGAGTTTCCAATCGGCAGGGAAGCGCTTGGCATACATGTCCAGCGCGTCTTGAACCCACGGCTCAGGGCGGTGGGTGTAGGCAATCAGGGTGAGTTTCAAGGCGGGTTGTGGTCAGGCCAGTTGAAAGCTGAATTCGACAGCGTTCGGATTCCGAAAATCACCGACCCTCGGAGATGCCACCAACGCCGAACCTCCGTTGAGTTTTACGCGCACTTTTTTCTCGCCCCAGATTTCTTCCAGATTGTAGTATTCGCGGATGGCCGGTTGCATGATGTGCACTACAACGTCGCCCAAATCCACCAAGACCCAGTCGCCGGTTTCTTCACCTTCGGTACTGATGATGTGCCCACCTGCCGCCTTGGCTCTTTCTTTTACATGACTGGCCAGTGCGCGGGTTTGCCGGTTTGAAGAAGCGGTGGCAATAATGACGCGGTCAAAATCGCAGGTGATTTCAGAGGTGTCGAACACAGCGATTTGCTGTGCCTTGATGTCTTCGAGGGCATCAATGACGGTGCGCTGCAGTTTGCGAAGATTCATGCGGTAAAGAGGTCCTTGCGTTAAATCGTTTAAAACTTCCTTGGATTCTAACCCGCTCGCTGCGCTTTGCAAATACGGCTGCGTTTCAGACAGAGGTCTCTGGCGTTTGGTAGAGCTTTTCAAGCTCAATGTAGTCTGCCACGCTGCGCGGCAGGTTGTTGCGCAAGCGGGTTCTGGCGGTTTCGCGAATGTCTGCGTCCAAGTGGTCAAGCAACGCGGCTTGCCGCCTTATTTCAGTGGAAGACACCGCAATGGTGGGCATGGGAATGCGTATCAGGTGGTTTCTGTCGTGGTATTTTTGCAAGGTGGGCGGAATTTCAATGAAGCTCACACCCGCACGTTCCACCATGCCGATGTTCGCAAAATCAAACAGGCTTTCCCAGTTGTGCCAAGTGGGCAGGTTGCGCACCTGGTCTCCGCCAATGATCCAGGTAAATGAATGGGCAGGGTAAAGCTGGCTGAATTCTTCAAGGGTATCAACGGTGTAGGTGTTGCCTTCACGTTCCAGTTCGCTGGTGTGTATGAACCAACCCGGTGCGCCGGTGATGGCAAGCTTCAACATTTCCGTGCGGTGCCAGTTGCTGGCCAGTTGCCAAGGTTTTTGCCAGGGCTGACCGGCGGGTACAAACCAGACTTCGTCCGCCATGCAGTGGGCTTGGGCAGACTTTGCCATTTGCAGGTGACCCACATGTACAGGGTCGAAACTGCCCCCGATGAGCACCACTTTTTTATCTGAAAAATCGGGCCCGCGGGGCACTAGACGCTGCATAAGCTTTGCCTTTGTTTGCTGCAATCAGCAATGCACCATGCTACACCCAGTGTTTGTGGATGAGAAAGTCGGTATATAACTTAGCCTCGGCGCTGCCGGGCTCCGGCGCCCAGTTGTATTTCCAGATCACGTTGGGCGGCATGGACATTAAAATGCTTTCCGTGCGCCCGCCAGACTGCAGACCAAACAACGTGCCGCGGTCAAACACCAGGTTGAATTCAACATAACGGCCACGGCGGTAGGCTTGAAATTCTCGCTGCGCCTCGCCATAAGCGCTTGATTTTCTACGTTCCAGAATGGGGGTGTAGGCGGGCAGGAAATGGTCGGCCACGCTGCGCATCAGTGCAAAAGACTGCTCAAACCCCAGTTCTGAAAAGTCGTCAAAAAACAGGCCACCCACGCCACGCGGCTCGTTTCTGTGCTTCAGAAAAAAGTAGTCATCGCACCACTGTTTGAAACGCGGATGAAACTCGTCGCCGAATGGCGCCAGTGCTTGCTTGCAGGTGCTGTGAAAATGCACCACATCTTCTTCAAACGGGTAGTAGGGTGTGAGGTCCATGCCGCCGCCAAACCACCACACGGGTTCCTTGTTGCCTTCTTTTGGGTAGGCAATAAAGAAGCGCACGTTCATGTGCACTGTGGGTGCGTAGGGGTTTCGGGGGTGGAACACCAACGAAACGCCCATGGCCTCGAAGCCTGCGCCGGCCAGTTCAGGGCGGTTGGCGGTGGCTGAGGGTGGAAGTTTGTCGCCCATGACATGGCTGAAATTAACGCCGCCGCGCTCAAGCACGCCACCGTTTTCCAGAACCCGACTGACGCCGCCACCACCGGCCGGGCGTTCCCAGGCATCGCGCTGGAATTGCTGCCCGTCGATGCGTTCGAGTTCGCCGGCAATGCGGCTTTGGAGGTCAAGCAGGTATTGCTTGACCGCGAGTGCGTCCACCGTTTGCGTCATGGTTTTTCAGTTTTTTCGGTTGATGGCCAAGTGACCAATGTCTGTGCGGTACTGGGCACCGTCGAAACGGGTGTGTTCCAGCACTTCATAGGCGCGGCGCTGGGCGGCTTTCACGCTGTTGCCCAAGGCTGTAACGCACAGTACGCGCCCGCCACTGGTCAGCAGTTGGCCGTCCTTAAGCTCGGTGCCGGCGTGAAATACCTTGGCGTCTTCTGCTGCGGGGGCGTCTGTAAAAATAACATCGCCTTTTCTCGGGGTGTCAGGGTAGTTGGCCGCCGCCATGACAACGCCGAGTGCCACCCGGTGATCCCACTGGGGTTCGAACTGGTCGGCTTTGCCGTCCACTGCGTAGTCCAGCAATTCCACCAGATCGCTTTTCAGTCGCATCATGATGGGTTGGGTTTCAGGGTCGCCCATGCGGCAGTTGAATTCCAGCACCTTGATGCTGCCATCCGGTGACACCATCAGTCCGGCGTATAAGAAGCCGGTATAGGGCAGTCCGTCCTTGATCATGCCGTTCAAGGTGGGGTAGATAACTTCGCGCATGACGCGCGCATGCACTTCCGGGGTGACCACAGGCGCAGGCGAATAGGCACCCATGCCGCCAGTGTTGGGGCCTTGGTCGTTGTCTAAAAGGCGTTTGTGGTCTTGGCTGGAGGCCAGAGGCAGCGCGTTTTTACCGTCGCACACCACAATAAAGCTGGCTTCTTCGCCGGGTAAAAAGTCTTCAATGACTACCCGTGCACCGGCTGCGCCCATTTTGTTGTCCAGCAACATCATGTCGATGGCTTCATGCGCTTCATCGAGCGACATCGCAACCACCACGCCCTTGCCGGCGGCCAGACCATCGGCTTTGATGACAATCGGCGCACCGCGCTGGTTTACATAGTCGTGCGCCAAAGCAGCGTCTGTGAAGGTCTGGTAGGCCGCCGTAGGAATGGCATGGCGCTCCATGAAGGCCTTGGCAAAATCCTTGGAGCTTTCCAGTTGCGCAGCCAGGCGTGTGGGGCCGAAGATGCGCAGGTTTCTGGCCCGGAAAATATCCACAATGCCGGCGGCCAGCGGTGCTTCAGGGCCCACCACTGTCAGGTGTATGCCTTCTGATTGCGCAAAGTCTGCCAGCGCATTTACATCGGTGATTTCAAGGTTGCAGATGCGTGTGTCATTGGCGGTGCCACCGTTGCCGGGCGCGACAAAAACGGTTTGTACATCTTGCGATTGCGCAATGCGCCAGGACAGCGCGTGTTCGCGGCCGCCTGAGCCTACAACTAGAATTTTCATAGGTTTTTTAAAGTCAAAGTATCGTTGGCCAAAGGGGCTGATTTACTGGTTGATGACTGCGTTGGTGTAGACCTCTTGCACATCATCGAGGTTTTCCAGCACGTCCAGCAGTTTTTGCATTTTTACCGCGTCATCGCCCTCAAACAGGGTTTCCGTGGTGGGCTTCATAATAATTTCAGCCACTTCGGCTTTCATGCCGGCTGCATCAAAAGCGGCTTTCACCGTGGCGAAGTCTGCCGGGGCACACAACACTTCCAGACCGCATTCTTCATCGGTAATGACATCTTCTGCGCCGGCTTCCAGCGCAATGTCCATGACCTTGTTATGGTGTCTACGATAATGGCTGCGCCATTGATGCCGTAGCCTTCGTAGCGGATTTCATCGTAGCTCACGCCGTCCGCACCACCAGCGCCGCGCTGTATGGCGCGCGTCATGGTGTCTTTGGGCATGTTGGCATCGGTGCCTTTGTCCAAAGCCAAGCGCAGACGGGGGTTTGTGGTTGCGTCGGGGCCGCCTGCGCGGGCCGACACAGTGATTTCACGGATGAGTTTGGTCCACAGTTTGCCGCGCTTTTCGTCTTGACGACCCTTGCGGTGCTGAATATTGGCCCATTTGGAATGTCCTGCCATTGCTCGACTTTAAAGATGATTCAAGGCTTAATTTTAGCACCGCAAATGCAAGGGCTGTTTCAAATCATTGCGAAAATTCACCCTTTTGGGGATGTGGCCATGCCGTGCAGCAAGGCTAACCTGTGGTTTTGCTGTGTCGGATGCTCGGGTGATGAGGAATCGATTACTTTTGACAATATCACTGCTGCTGATGGCCCAGTCTGCCTGGGCGCAAACCCAGATGGCGGTGCCTACTTTTGAAAACCTGAGGGGCTTGACCCGGCAACTGTCCCTCAAGCCTGAAGTGGTCTCACGTTTTAACTATTCGCTGGCCCAGGGCCGTCCGGCATTTCCGCAAATGTACATCTATGTAAAAACGCGGGATGCCCAAGAGGACGGCCACACCAAGGACATGGCCATGGGGCTGGTGGCTTTCAAGCATCTGGAATCTGTGACGCTGCAGGGTTCAGTTTCCTACGACCGTTTCAGGCACCACTTGCTAAAGACCATGACCGAGGGAGAAGACTTTCGCACCATCACCACCATGGGCGGGCTGAATTTTCAATTGAACAGCCGGTCTGCATTGAGCTTGAGCCTGACGGTGAACCGCGCGCAGGCGTCTCAAACCGCTTCCACTGGGCAAATTGGCCTATTGCACCGCTGGTCTGACCGCTGGACCAGCCGTCTGGGCTTGGCGGTTTTACAGTCGGGTGGCTTGTCTTCCATGGTGTCTGTCAGCCTGTTGGGCGACATCGACCCCTGAGACCTTAAGTGCTGCGTTTATGTTTGCGGCAGGCCTTCACAAATCGGCCAGCGGGGTTTCGTTTCTATGCTGTAGTTTTTTTCTTGTAGCAGTGCGGGGTTTGCCTTCAGGTGCAGGGCGCCGGCAAATGCAATCATGGCGCCGTTGTCTGTGCACAACGCCAGTTCGGGGAAATAAACATCAATGCCGTATTTTGCCGCGGTTTGCGTCAGCACTTGCCGCAATCCTTTGTTGGCGCCCACGCCGCCGGCCACCACCAGTCGCTTGTGGCCTGCTGCCCGCGCCGCTTTAATGGCTTTGCTGACCAACACCTCAATAACGGCCGCCTGAAAACTGGCGGCCAGATCGCAGCGGTCTTGCGCAGACAGTTCAAAACTTTCTTGCGCTTTTGCATGTCCTGTCAGTTTCATGGCGGTGGTCAGCACAGCGGTTTTAAGCCCTGAAAAACTGAAATTGAAATCGCCTGAATGCAGCATGGGGCGGGGCAGGGCAAACCGTGTGGCATCGCCTTGTTCAGCCAGCGCCGCCAGTGCGGGGCCGCCCGGGTAGCTCAACCCCATCATTTTTGCTGTTTTGTCAAAGGCTTCGCCGGCAGCATCGTCCAGCGTTTCACCCAGCAAGGTGTATTGCCCCAAGGCCTGCACGCCCATTAATTGGCTGTGACCGCCAGACACCAGCAAGGCTGTAAAAGGAAAGGCGGGCGGTCTGGCAGACAGCAGGGGGCTGAGCAGGTGCCCCTCCAGGTGGTGTACGGCAATAATGGGTTTGTTCAGCGACATGGCCAGCCCATAGGCAAAGCAGGCGCCAGAGAGCAAGGCACCCGGCAGGCCTGGGCCGGTGGTGACGGCCAGTGCGTCCATGTCTTGCAATGTAAGGTTTGCTTGTTTCAGGGTGGCAGCCAGCAATGGCTCCAGGCGCTTGATGTGGTCTCGCGATGCAAGTTCCGGCACCACGCCACCGTAGTCTTTGTGCATGGCAATTTGCGAATGCAATGCCTGCCCCAGCACTTCGCCGTGTGTATTGACAATGGCGACGCCTGTTTCATCACAGGAGCTTTCAAAACCCAGAACGCGTAAGGCAGCATCAGACACGGCAGCAAAACTCTAGAAAACTTTGGTGCCTCATTGTCTCACGCCCGTCGCAAAGTCTGCGCCCCACACACAAATGCGGTGCCCGGGTTGCGTTTGCTGCACTGTTGTGGTGCTCTGTAATGCCCATGCTTGCATGGGTTTCATGCTTTTTTGCTTGGCACACCCTTTGCATAGCATTGGATGTGACGCACCAACGGCGGTGTGTCATTAGGTGGATTGACAGGTATCTCGTGGCGTAAGCCCGGGGTTTGGACAACGGCGTTCTGTTTGCACATTCCGGTGTGTGGCAGACGCCGGTTTTTTTGAGGAAAACATCATGGGTAACGAATCGGACTCGGGCAGCAGCCTTCTGAGCAACACAAACACCACTCCAATCGTGGCGTCAGAGTCGGGTGTCAATCGTCGCCAATGGATGAAGGCGGCCGCAAGTCTGGGCGTCATGAGCTTGGTAGACCCTTTGGTCAGGGCGGGGGCGTGGGCAGCAGGCTCTGATGCACCAGAAAAAACCGAAATAAAAATCGGCTTCATTCCTCTGACCGATTGCGCCAGCGTTGTCATGGCCTCGGTGCTGGGGTTTGATAAAAAATACGGTATCAAGATTGTGCCGACGAAAGAGTCCTCCTGGGCCAGCGTCCGCGACAAACTCATCAACAACGAACTTGATGCTGCGCATGTCTTGTACGGTCTGGTTTACGGCGTACAAAATGGCGTGGGCAGCGCCAAAAAAGACATGGCGATTTTGATGAACCTCAACCACAACGGTCAGGCCATCACGCTGTCGAAAAAACTGGCTGACAAAGGTGCGGTGGACGGCCCGTCACTGGCCAAACTCATGGCCACTGAAAAACGTGAATACACGTTTGCACAAACCTTTCCCACCGGTACGCATGCCATGTGGCTTTATTACTGGCTGGCCAGTTATGGCATAGACCCTTTCAAGGATGTAAAAAACATCACCGTGCCGCCACCGCAAATGGTTGCCAACATGCGGGTGGGCAACATGGATGGTTACTGCGTGGGCGAACCGTGGAACCACCGCGCCATTGCTGATGGCATTGGCATTACGGCCAACACCACGCAAGACATCTGGAAAGACCATCCGGAAAAAGTGCTGGGTACCAGCCTTGAGTTTGTGCAGAAATACCCCAACACGGCACGCGCCATGATCATGGCAATTCTTGAGGCCAGCCAATGGATAGACGCCAGTTTGAGCAACCGCCTGAAAATGGCCGAAACCATTGCAGACCGTGCTTATGTGAACACCTCTGTGGATGTGATTAACCAGCGCATTCTGGGCCGCTATCAAAATGGTTTGGGTAAAACCTGGGACGATCCAAACCACATGAAGTTCTTCAACGACGGTTATGTGAACTACCCCTTCCTGTCGGATGGCATGTGGTTCATGTCACAGCACAAACGCTGGGGTTTGGTGAAAGAGGAGTTGGATTACCTGGCCATTGCCAAGCAGGTGAATCAGTTGGAGTTGTTCAAGCAGGCGGCCGCCCAGGTGAAGGTTTCGGTTCCAAAAGACCCGTTCCGCACCGCGAAAATGATTGATGGTGCGGTGTGGGATGGCAAAAACGTCAAGAAATTTGCCGAGTCTTTCAAGATCCGCGCCTGAGCGCTTCCTGAGCTGAGGTAACATCGACGCATTGGATGTTCGGTGAGGTTTGTATGGTTGGCTCAGGGTACGCTTGCGCCCCGCTTATTAAGGAAATTGGCAGGGGCAAAGAGGGTGCACGCAATTTAAACCGGCACCAGGCCGCAGAACTGTACGCGGCCATGTTGCAGGGCGAGGTTTCAGAGCTTGAGTTGGGCGCAGTCCTGATTGCGTTTCGGGTCAAAGGGGAATCGTGCGAAGAGTTGATGGGTTTTTGTCAGGCCGCCGATGCGCTGATGAACGCCAACCGTGTTCAAGGCGCCACATTTCATTCAAACAAACCGGTGTTGGTGTTTCCCAGTTACAACGGTGCGCGTCGCCGCCCCAACTGGTTGCCCCTGCTGACCGGCGCTTTGGCCGCAATGGGCTACCCGGTGCTGGTCCATGGTTTGTCTGCAGATCACACGGGGCGCATCACCACCGCTGAAATTTTTAATGAGTTGCAGTGGCCTGGCGTGCTTGACCTTGGCTCAGATTGGTTGTCTGCGCTTGAAAACGCCCATG
>JAJTDO010000045.1 GCA_021300475.1 Burkholderiales bacterium
TACAATACTAGACATCCTCACAGCGCATTGAAATATCGCTCGCCGAGGGCTTTTAGAGAGCAACAGATTTTAAATAACTAATACCCCTGGTACTGAAATACAGGGGCGAGTCCAGCCAGAACTGGGCATCAGAAAAGTCATCAGTGTGTGTGCCCGTCTGAGTCTTGACCTGCAAGCTGTGCCTCGCAAACCCTACCCCACATTGCAAGAACTCAGGCATGAACAGAATCGCTGAAACAGATTTGCCTGTTCATATTCAGGGGCTTGAGATAGGCACTATCTCTAGGAGCAGGGCGTTGCAAGACGCCTTGCTGTTCGACTATTCAGACAAAGCGCAAGCGCAGCATGCGGTTTCTTTGACCATGCCTGTGGTGCCAGATTAATACGATTCCATGATGGCCTTGCACCCTGTGCAGGCAGGTGCACGAACGTGTACTGGCGGGTGTTGAGTTGGCAGGGTGTGAGTTGGAGCAGTACGCGCATGCCCACCCAAACTTTGCGGGTGCTGCACAGCGCTTGCAGGCCATCTTCGCAAAAGGACTGCAAACCTTTGCTTAAAATTTGCAGGCGCGCGGGCCATGCCCCCATGCGTTAAACTCTTTTTTATCGCCATTGCTGTACTTCTTCCAGAGCCCCCATGCCCATTCTGACATTTTCTTTTGACAACACCTACGCCCGCGAATTGAACGGTTTTTACAGCGAGTGGCAGCCTGAAGTCGCGCCGCAGCCTTCGCTCTTGTATTTCAACCGTGAGCTTGCTTTGGAATTGGGTGCGCAGTTGCATTCAGACGCCCCAGCGGATTTGGCGCAGGTGTTTTCTGGCAACGCTTTGCCAGCGGGTGCAGCGCCTTTGGCGCAAGCCTATGCGGGGCATCAGTTTGGCGGGTTTTCTCCGCAGTTAGGCGACGGGCGGGCTTTGTTGCTGGGTGAGGTGGTGGATGCGCAGGGCCTGCGGCGCGACATTGCGTTCAAGGGTTCCGGCCGCACGCCATTTTCTCGCGGGGGGGACGGCAAGGCGGCGGTGGGGCCGATGCTGCGTGAGGTGATTATTGGCGAGGCGATGCACGGCCTGGGCATTCCCAGTACGCGCGCTTTGGCGGTGGTGGCCACCGGTACGCCTGTGTTTCGTGAAATGCCCTTGCCCGGTGCGGTGCTGACGCGGGTGGCGCAAAGCCATTTGCGCGTGGGTACTTTCGAGTTTTTTGCTGCACGCCAGCTGACGGACGAAACCAGACGCTTGGCCGACTACGCAATTGCACGCCATGGTTCCGCCCCGCAGCTTGAAGAGTTTGCGGGCCTTGCAGATGTTTCAGAAAATGTTGCTGGGGGCGATGCCCAACGCTACCTCGCCTTTTTTAAAGGCGTGGCCCAGCGGCAAGCGCAGTTAATTGCCCAGTGGATGCAGGTGGGCTTTATTCACGGTGTGATGAACACCGACAACATGACCATTTCCGGCGAGACCATAGACTATGGCCCCTGCGCCTTCATGGAAAACTACGACCCGCTGACGGTGTTTAGTTCCATAGACCAACACGGCCGCTACGCCTACGGCAACCAGCCAGCGATTGCGCAGTGGAATTTGGCGCGCCTGGCGGAAACCCTTTTGCCTTTGATGGGCGAGAATGAAGACCAAGCCTTGGCAGACTTGGGCTCGGCGCTTGACCAATTTTTAAGCGACTACGACGCCGCGTGGCTGGTTGGCATGCGTAAAAAGATGGGGCTGCGCGATTTGAGCTCGAACTTGCAATTGAGCGCTTCCGGCGAGGCTGGCCCCGGCGGTATTGCCGGCTGCAGCGAACGCGCGGATGTAGAACTGATTCAAGCTTGGCTGGATGTGTTGCAAACCGGTGGGGCAGACTTCACTTTGGCGTGGCGCTACTTGGCCGACGCCGCCGAAGGGCAGACCGAGCGCTTGCGCAGCCTGTTTGTGGAACAAGCCCCGCTGGAGGCATGGCTGGAAAAATGGGCGCAGCGCTGTGCGCAGGAAGATGCCGTTTTGGGTGGGGCGCAGTCGCAGAATGAGCCGGCTGAACAGACCGAACAGCCTGAAGCGGCAGGGCAGGCGAGGGCAGAACGCATGCGATCGGTGAACCCGTGGCTGATTGCCCGCAACCACCAAGTGGAAGCTGCGCTGGCGGCGGCTTCAGAGCGTGCGGATCTGGCGCCTTTGAACCGCTTGCTGGCTGCTTTGAAAGATCCGTTTACCGAGAACGCTGAGTTTGCTGATTTGGCCAGGCCAGCGCCCAAGGCGGAGGCGGCTTGTTACAAGACGTATTGTGGGACGTAAGGGGTGCATTCAATCCGTACAAGGCTCCCACTCGGCGGAACGGTTAGCTCGCTGCGCGAGTTCCCTGAATGTTCCTTGCCCCTATGGGAGCCTTGTACGGCTTTGAATGCACGGGCGTGTTTATAAGGGAGCATTGTTTCGAAGCAGAGGCACGAGTCTGTCGGCTAACATTGCGACAATTGTTGGAAGTTCCGGCGCTTCAAGCTGATTCTTTTTAATAAAAGACAGCCACTGACGATTTTTTTGTGGGTCATTTCCAAATTCTGATCCCAGCCCAAGTGGCGTTCCCTTTGGTTTAAAGGTGCCCCTGCGAGTGCAGGTCGCTTCAATGGCGTCGCCGAGTATTTTGTCGTCCAGATCTGTACGGCTTAATAAAACCCAGAGGTCGAAGTAATCTTTCATGCGACTGTTGGCCATACCCAGTGAGATGATGGCTTCCAGTTTTTCTGCTGCAACTGTATAGCGCGGATAAACTTGTAGTTGAGGCGCCGGTAGTTCGGGGAATATGACAGGGTAATGGGCAGTTTCGGGGTTCGGTGTGATCGCATCGCCATAACCGATATCCACTTGGATGGCGCAGCGGGCTGCATCTAAGGTTCCAATTAACTTGATTCTGATGCCTGCATAGTTTGCCTCTTTTCTGATTTCCTCAGCGTAAACACTCTGTGAGTCAAAATACATGCCGTCCTCAACATCGACGCTGCAGATATCTTCAAACGTGCTGGTGACTAGCGGTAATTCAGCCAAACCGAAGCCTAATAGATCAATGTCACGGGTGGGGCGCAATGGCATATCGAACCAAAGATCGAACAACAAAGCACCCTTCAAGACAAAATGACGTCCATGTTTGGAAATGCTTAATCGATACAGCAGGCGCTCTAAGGCATAACGGGTGAGTAACAGGGAAAAATCTAGATTTTCCGATTTTGCCTTGCCTAGCAGGCGAGCCCGGATTGATGCGCTCAAATTTTTTTTCAAACCAGACTTTCCAGATATGGGCGAATGACATTGCTGACTCGACACACTTTCGCAGCGCGCCAAAGTTCATCCATGGTTGTTGTTTTGCTACGCCATGCTCCCTGAAGTGCCTCCAACGCTACGTCAAGCCCAACTTTATTTCGAAACTTGAAGCAATCGGCCACTGTTTTGGCGATGTCCGTTATTCGAACCTCCACACCGTCAATCAGATGTGTTTGCAGTCCATAATTGAGCGTCTCATTAGAAAAGCGAAGTACCTTGACGGGTGGGTAGGTGAGGCTGGGTGGTCGGGCTTTGTTGCCTATTGCGATCCAGAGTTCAAAAGGAATTTGTGTTGTGAGACCATGAAACTGCAAAGCGGACAGTAGACACACAACCGTATTGGGATGGGTTGCAGCCACCTGTGCCATGGATCTTAGTTCAGAGGGTTGGTTGCCAGCGTTTGCATAAAGTCCGCGACCAATGCGAACCAGCCTTCCTTTCTTGACCAAGTTAGCCAATGAAGACCGCGACATGCCATAGGTTTTAACGTCTCGTGAGCGTATGAGCGCTTTCGGAGGTTGGCACACTTCGGTCTTTTTTGTGCGATTAGAGTCCATGGTGAATATTGTACAAAATGTAGGTGGTTTTTAACAAGTACCGACATTTTGTTTTTAGCTGTGTTTGCCACAAAGTCACCACTCACGTTGCTACCTGTGTCGGTGTCTGGGGTGTAATTTAATGAACGCCGGTGCCGGTCCAGTCTTCAATGCGCAGGCCGGGCACCCGTTCAAACTCCCGCACATCGTTGGTCACTACAATTAAGCCCCGGCTTCTCGCATGGCCGGCAATCATTTGGTCATAAGGACCTATGGGTCGACCAACTTTGGCTTGTTCTGCCCTTAACTGCCCAGTGTGTTCTGATGCCAGTTTGTCATAATCCAACACCTCGACCCTGGCTACGAAGCCTTCCACGATAGACAGATTGCTTTCGGGCAAAGCACTTTTTTCGGCGCCATAGACCAACTCCATCAATGTGACAGTGCTTATGCACAATTGACCTTGATGCTTATTGAACAACTGCCGAACATTTTCTGGTTTGTTTTTGATGGTAAAAATGCAGATGTTGGTGTCCAGCATGAATTTGATCATTAAAAGCCTTCCCGAACTTGATGGTCCGGTTGTTCGCGCTCAACCATAAAGTCATCGCTCACGGCGGGGCCGTGGAACCAGATATCCCAAGATTCTCCTTTTGGGGTGATGATACGGGCGTTTCCCACGGCCAAAACTTCAACGTGTTTGATGCCTTCGGGCAGAGCAACTGCCTTTGGTAGACGCACCGCCTGACTGCGGTTATTCATAAAAACGGTGGTTTCCATTTTGGATCCTTGTATCTGCCTCATGTATATACAGTGTAATGATTTAATGGGATATGTCAATGAGATATGCCAAGTCAGTATCTGGGCTATGTTTTATTAAACACACTACCTCGGGTTCAGTGCCCGTCACCCAATTCAGCGCAAGACCCAAGGTTCAACACCTGCAACCCAACTGGCAAGGAACATTCAGGGAACTCGCGCAGCGAGTTAACCGTTCCGCCAGTGGGTTACAGGGGGTGAACCACCCCCACACCAGTCGGGTGAAAGGCACTGAATCCACCCCCACGCACCAACGGGTTGCACAACCCAAACCACCCCATGCACCAATTGGAATCCGTCTGTCCCCATTTAAAATAAAAATTAACCCATCCCAGAAATTAATTAGGGTCAGACCCCGTTTAAATTGCTTGGCACACAAATTTTTTAGCGTTACATTATGTGTCTATTAAGTGCAGGCACGCCCTGCACGCCTGTTTTCAGAATTAAGGAACCGCCATGCAAGATATCCGCCAACAAGCCGAAGACCTCGGCATGTACTCGGCCTCCAACGAACACGACGCCTGCGGCGTTGGCTTTGTGGCCCATATCAAGGGTAAGAAAACCCATGAAATCGTAAAAAACGGCTTGCTGATTCTTGAAAACCTCGACCACCGCGGCGCCGTGGGCGCAGACGCGCTGATGGGCGACGGTGCCGGTATTCTTATCCAGATTCCAGACGCTTTTTACCGCGACGAAATGTCCAAGCTCGGCACCGCATTGCCGCCTGTGGGCGAGTACGGCGTGGGCATGGTGTTTTTGCCGAAGGAAAATGCATCGCGCCTGGCGTGCGAGCAGGAAATTGAACGGGCAGTAAAAGCCGAAGGGCAAGTGGTGTTGGGTTGGCGCGAAGTGCCGGTGAACCTTGACATGCCCATGTCGCCCACCGTGCGTGCCAAAGAACCGCTGATCAAGCAGATCTTTATTGGCCGTGGCGCAGACATCATGGTGACAGACGCGCTGGAGCGCAAACTGTATGTCATACGCAAGCGTTCTTCCCACGCCATTCAGCAACTGAACCTGGCGCACGGCAAAGAGTATTTTATGCCGTCCATGTCTGCCCGCACTGTGGTGTACAAGGGCTTGCTGCTGGCCAACCAGGTGGGCGAGTATTACCTTGATTTAAGCGACAAGCGTTGCATTTCCGCGCTGGCCTTGGTGCACCAGCGTTTTTCCACCAACACCTTCCCTGAATGGCCATTGGCTCACCCATACCGCATGTTGGCGCACAACGGTGAAATCAACACCGTGAAAGGCAACTTCAACTGGATGCGCGCCCGCGAAGGCGTGATGAAGTCTGTGGTGCTGGGCGATGACCTGAAAAAGCTGTTTCCGCTGATTTATGAAGGCCAGTCTGACACCGCGTGTTTTGACAACTGTCTGGAATTGCTGGTGATGGCGGGTTACCCCATTGCGCAAGCCATGATGATGATGATTCCTGAAGCCTGGGAACAACACACCCTGATGGATGACAACCGCCGCGCGTTTTATGAATACCACGCCGCGATGATGGAACCCTGGGACGGCCCGGCTGCCATGGCGTTCACCGATGGTCGCCAGATTGGTGCCACTTTGGACCGCAACGGCCTGCGCCCCGCACGTTACATTGTGACCGAGGACGACCTCGTGGTGATGGCTTCAGAATCCGGCACCTTGCCAATTCCTGAAAGCAAGATCGTTAAAAAATGGCGTCTGCAACCCGGCAAAATGTTCTTGATCGACATGGAAGCCGGCAGAATTATTGACGACAAAGAACTGAAAGACCAGCTCTCCAACGCCAAGCCTTACAAGCAGTGGATTGACACCATTCGCATCAAGCTAGACGAAGTGGAAGGCAAGGGCGAAGCGCCCGCGTATGCAGATGTGTTGCTGGACCGTCAGCAAGCCTTTGGTTACACACAGGAAGATCTGAAATTTTTAATGTCGCCCATGATGGCGGCAGGCGAAGAGGCCACCGGTTCCATGGGCAACGACAGCCCGCTGGCCGTCATGTCCAACAAGTTAAAGCCGCTGTACAACTACTTCAAGCAGTTGTTTGCGCAGGTGACCAACCCGCCCATCGACCCGATTCGTGAAAACTTGGTGATGTCGCTGGTGAGCTTCATTGGCCCCAAGCCCAACCTGCTGGATTTGAACAACATCAACCCGCCCATGCGTCTGGAAGTCAGCCAACCCGTGCTCACCTTCGGCGACATGGCGAAAATCCGTTCCATTGAGAAAATGACAGGCGGCAAATTCCGCAGTTATGAACTCAATATTTGCTACCCCGTGGCCTGGGGCAAGGAAGGCATAGAAGCGCGCATTGCCTCGCTGTGTGCAGAAGCTGTGGATGCAATAAAAACCGGCGCCAATATTCTGATCGTCACTGACCGTTTCATGGACCGCAACCACGTGGGTATTCCAGCCTTGCTGGCCACGTCCGCCATACACCAGCATTTGGTGAAGGCCGGTTTGCGTACCAGCACTGGTTTGGTGGTGGAAACAGGTTCTGCCCGTGAAGTGCATCACTTTGCACTGCTGGCCGGCTTTGGTGCGGAAGCTATTCACCCCTACTTGGCGCTGGAAACCATCACCGACATGACCAAGGCTTTGTCTGGCGATTTGGGTTCGGAAAAAGCCACTTACAATTACATCAAGGCCGTGGGCAAGGGCCTGATGAAGGTCATGTCCAAAATGGGCATTTCCACCTACATGTCTTACACCGGCGCGCAAATTTTTGAAGCCGTGGGTCTGAAAAAAGATTTCGTTGAAGCCTACTTCCGTGGCACACCCACCAAGGTGGAAGGCATCGGCATTTTTGAAGTGGCTGAAGAAGCCATTCGCGTGCATCAGGCCGCCTACGGCGCAGACCCTGTGCTGGCCAGCTCCCTGGATGCCGGTGGCGAATACGCTTTCCGCATTCGCGGTGAAGAACACATGTGGACGCCTGATGCCATTGCAAAATTGCAGCACGCCACCCGCAGCGAAAGCTACCGCACGTACAAAGAGTATGCGCAAATCATCAACGACCAGACCCGTCGTCACATGACCTTGCGCGGCCTGTTCGAATTCAAGCTTGACGCCAGCAAAGCCATTCCGATTGAAGAAGTGGAATCCGCCAAGGAAATCGTCAAGCGTTTTGCCACCGGCGCCATGTCGTTGGGTTCAATTTCCACGGAAGCCCACACCACGCTGGCCATTGCCATGAACCGCATCGGCGGCAAGTCCAACACCGGTGAAGGCGGCGAAGACGAAAAGCGCTACGGTCAGGAATTGCGCGCTGGTTTGAACACAGAACCCGGCAAAGGCTTTATTAAAGACGGCCAGACAGTGGCTGATGTAATTGGCAAAGACCGTGTGATGGCGCCGATTGTCATGAAAGAGGGCGATTCCCTGCGTTCACGCATCAAGCAGGTGGCTTCCGGCCGCTTTGGCGTTACAGCGGAATACCTGGCCTCTGCCGACCAGATTCAAATCAAGATGGCACAAGGTGCCAAGCCGGGCGAGGGTGGTCAGTTGCCCGGCGGAAAAGTGTCTGAATATATTGGTAAATTGCGTTATTCAGTGCCGGGCGTGGGTTTGATTTCCCCACCTCCACACCACGATATTTATTCCATTGAAGACTTGGCCCAGCTGATTCACGACCTGAAAAACGCCAACCACAGAGCCTCGATTTCCGTGAAATTGGTGTCTGAGGTGGGTGTGGGTACCGTGGCTGCGGGTGTTTCCAAAGCCAAGGCAGACCACTTGGTCATTGCCGGCTACGACGGTGGCACAGGCGCTTCGCCCGTGTCTTCCATCAAGCACGCGGGTACGCCTTGGGAACTTGGTTTGGCTGAAACTCAGCAAACCTTGGTGATCAACGGCCTGCGCGGTCGCATTCGCGTTCAAGTAGACGGTCAAATGAAAACCGGCCGCGATGTGATCATCGGCGCCATGCTGGGTGCAGACGAATTCGGTTTCGCAACCGCACCGCTGGTGGTTGAAGGCTGCATCATGATGCGCAAATGCCACCTGAACACCTGCCCGGTGGGCGTGGCCACGCAAGACCCGGTGCTGCGCGCCAAGTTTCAGGGCAAGCCCGAGCACGTGGTGAACTTCTTCTTCTTTATTGCAGAAGAAGTGCGCGAAATTATGGCCCAGTTGGGCGTTCGCAAGTTTGACGACCTGATTGGCCGCTCAGACCTGCTGGACATGAAAAAAGGCATTACCCACTGGAAGGCGCAAGGGCTGGATTTCAGCCGCGTGTTCTACCGCGCCAACAACCCGGCAGACACCGAGCTGCATTCCGGCGGCCAAGACCATGGTCTGGAAAAAGCCTTGGACAACAAGCTGATTGCCCAAAGCAAGGCAGCGCTGGAAAAAGGCGAGCGGGTTTCCTTCATTGCACCGATTCGCAACGTAAACCGCACAGCCGGCACCATGTTGTCCAGCGAAGTGGCGCGCCGTTATGGCCACGCCGGCTTGCCTGACGACACCATTCACATCCAGCTCACCGGTACAGCAGGCCAGTCTTTCGCGGCCTTTCTGGCGCATGGCATTACCCTGGATTTGGTGGGCGAGGGCAACGACTACGTGGGCAAGGGTTTGTCTGGCGGACGCATTATTGTTCGCCCCACCAACGACTTCCGCGGCCGTTCCGATGAAAACATGATTTCCGGCAACACATTGCTGTACGGTGCAACCGGCGGCGAGGCTTACTTCCGCGGTGTGGTGGGCGAGCGCTTTGCAGTTCGAAATTCCGGCGCAGCCACTGTGGTGGAAGGCACCGGCGACCATGGTTGTGAATACATGACAGGCGGCACCGTGGTGGTGCTGGGCGTCACCGGCCGCAACTTTGCGGCCGGCATGAGCGGCGGCATTGCCTATGTTTACGACACTGACGGATTGTTCGCCAAGCGCTGCAACATGGCGCAAGTTGAACTGGAACCTCTGCCATTGGCCACCGAACAGGAAGCCAAGGGTGATGTGGCCACCTGGCACAGCCTGAAGCCGGGCGCAGAGCGCGAAGCCGACGAGCGCATGTTGAAGCGCCTGATTGAGCAACACGCCAGCTACACCGGCAGCGGCCTGGCAAAAATGATTCTCGAGAACTGGACGCAAGAGCGCAAGAAGTTCATCAAGGTGTTCCCAAGCGAATACAAGCGCGCCTTGAAAGAACTGCACGCAGCGGCCGTCGCGAAATCAGCCAAACAAGTGGCCTGAACCCCGTAAGGGGTGCAGACTGTAAAGTACAAGCAGCAAAGGAAATATCATGGGTAAGGTAACTGGATTTTTAGAGTTCGAGCGTATGGAAGAGGGCTATGAAGCCCCTGAAAAGCGCGTCAAGCACTACAAAGAGTTTGTCATCGCGTTGTCTGATGCAGACGCCAAAATTCAAGGCGCGCGCTGCATGGACTGCGGCATTCCGTTCTGCAACAACGGCTGCCCTGTGAACAACATCATTCCGGATTTCAACGACTTGGTGTTCAAGCAAGACTGGCAAAACGCACTAAACGTGCTGCACTCCACCAACAACTTCCCGGAATTCACTGGCCGCATTTGCCCCGCACCTTGCGAGGCCGCTTGCACCTTGGGCATCAACGACGCACCGGTGGGCATCAAGTCCATTGAGCACGCCATTATCGACAAAGGTTGGGAAAACAACTGGGTGACCCCACAACCGGCAGCGGTAAAAACCGGCAAAAAAGTGGCGGTGGTGGGCTCTGGCCCTGCCGGCATGGCCGCGGCACAGCAATTGGCCCGCGTAGGCCACAGCGTGGTGGTGTTTGAAAAGAACGACCGCATTGGTGGCCTGTTGCGCTATGGCATTCCAGACTTCAAAATGGAAAAGCACCACATTGACCGCCGCGTAGACCAAATGACCAAGGAAGGCGTTGAATTCCGCATGGGCGTGTTGGTGGGCGACAAAATTGAAGAAGCCGGCGTGAACAACTTCGGCACGAAAGTGATCTCCCCGAAAGAACTGCTTGCCCAATTCGACGCCGTTATTTTAACCGGCGGTGCCGAACAACCCCGCGACTTGCCCGTACCCGGCCGTGAACTCAAAGGCGTGCACTACGCCATGGATTTCCTGCCGCTGCAAAACAAGGTGAACGCTGGCGACAAGCTCAAAGGCCAATTGATGGCCACCAAAAAGCATGTGTTGGTTATTGGCGGTGGCGACACCGGCTCCGACTGCGTGGGCACCTCCAACCGCCACGGCGCTGCCGGCGTAACGCAAATTGAATTGATGCCGCAACCACCCGAGCAAGAAGACAAATCCATGGTGTGGCCTTACTGGCCTATGAAACTGCGCACCTCTTCTTCACACGAAGAAGGCGTGGACCGCGACTGGGCCGTGACTACCAAGCGTTTTATAGACGACGGCAAAGGCAACGTGAAAGCCGCCCTCTGCGCCAAAGTGGAGTGGGTCAAAGACGCCACCACCGGCCAGATGAAAATGCAGGAAGTGGCGGGCTCAGAGTTTGAAGTGCAGGCCGATTTGGTGTTGTTTGCCATGGGTTTTGTAAGCCCCGCCGCCAGCATCTTGAAATCTTTCGGCGTTGAGCGCGATAATCGCGGGAATGCGAAGGCAAGCACTGACGGTGAAGGATGTTATAAGACCAACATCGACAAAGTGTTCGCCGCTGGCGATATGCGCCGTGGTCAGAGTTTGGTGGTTTGGGCGATCCGTGAGGGTAGACAGGCTGCGAAGGCTGTGGACGAGTTCCTGATGGGGGCGAGTGTGTTGCCGCGGTGATTTGGTTCCTGTAATCTAGTCATATTGGCAGGTTGCTGCTGAGCCGCTAAAAAAGGTCAATGAGTTAAGCTTGTTGGCCTTTTTTACTGTAGCTGATTTATTTGATTGCTTATGTTGTAGGTCAAGAAATTTAAATTATTTTTGGGTTTAAAAATGAATCGAAGGTTCATTATCTACGCCCCTTCATACTATCAAAATAGTGGGGGATCAATAGTACTACACCAACTCTGTGATTTAATCAGAAAAAATGGTGTAGAGGGATATCTGTATCCCTTCCGTTTGAGTCGAGATTGTACTGCTTATGATGGTAAATTTATTAAAAATATCATCAAGTTTATATTTTGGCCGGTTTATGTTTGGAATGTGAGACGAAGATTTGTTTGTTCGGAAAAATTGGATACGCCAATTTATCCATTTTCGGACGATATTCTTGAAAATGATAAGAATTGTGTGGTTATCTATCCTGAAACTTGTGAGGGCAACCCATTACGAGCTAAAAATGTAGTACGTTGGCTTCTGCATGCGCCTGGTTTTCATAATAAGAAAGTACATTTTGGTATAGGCGAGCTCTATTTTGACTACTTGGATTACTCAAAGAATTTCAGCATACCAGGTTCCTATATCTCATCGACTAAACTTTACATCACCCGCTACCCAACAGAGTTTTATAATATGAATGGTGCTGTTGCAAACACTGAAAGAACTGGTAGCGCGTATTGGATGCGTAGAGGAAAAGAGCGTGCTATCGTCCACTCTCTGGAAAATTCTATAAATATTGACGGATTGTCGCATTTTGAAATATCTCAAATATTTAAAAGTGTAAAGTATTTCTACTGTTATGACCTCTATACTGCGTATCATATTTTTGCAGTTCTTTGTGGCGCTAAAACAATAATAATGCCAGATGAAAAGATCGCGATTAATGCATGGTTGCCTAGAGTGGAGGATAGATATGGGCTGGCTTATGGCTTTTCTAATTTGAACTTCGCTGAAGAAACTAGGCCGCTCTTGATGGAAAAGATTGAAAGTCAGGAGCAAAAAAATTTTGAAGTTGTGGGTAAATTTATCCAAGAAGCAGATTTATTTTTTCGAAAAAATAACGTGGTTTAGGATGGCAGAATAGATAAAATTCTTAAAAACTCCACTGTAAACTGTAATTTATATTAATTGAAATGTATTTTTTTAAAAAAATAATAGCTTGGTAATAGAAAACATTTTTGCAAGGTTCCAGCTAGAGGGTAAAAAATATTGTTGCGCAATAAAAAGTAAGTCGTTAAGTTATTGATGCTAGTTTTTAGGATTGCACAGCATAATAGGTGGGTGACAAAAAAATTCATTTTAAATACGAGTTTTCTACAGCTCGTAAGGTCGATCTCGGTTCTGCTGCATCCTAGATTTTCGAGTTGAAGTCTATGCTTAATTAAGCTTGGTGTTCACTGTAGCTATTCAACCTGTTTAAGAGTAAAAAATGTCCTCATTAAAGCCAGTCTATGTAACACAACCTTATCTGCCACCATTAGATGATTTTATCCCATATTTGAAAGAGATCTGGGATAACAAAGTTTTGACGAATGGTGGGCCCTTCCACCAACAACTAGAGCGCGCATTGTGTACCTATTTAAAAATAGATCACGTTTCGCTTTTTTCGAATGGGACTCTCGGACTTATTACTGCTTTGCAGGCGTTGCGAGTTACGGGAGAAGTTATCACAACGCCATACTCTTTTGTGGCCACTGCACATTCCTTGATATGGCATGGAAATAAGCCTGTATTTGTAGATATTGAACCCATCACCTTGAATATGGATCCAACAAAAATAGAGGCAGCAATAACGTCAAAAACCACTGCCATAATGCCAGTACATTGCTACGGTAATCCCTGCGATGTTGAGGCTATAAAAAGAATTGCAGACAACTATAATTTACGAGTAATTTACGATGCTTGCCATGCTTTTGGTGTTGAAGATCGCGGCACAAGTATTTTGAAGCAGGGGGACTTAGCTGTAGTAAGCTTTCATGCCACTAAAGTCTTTAATACCTTTGAAGGTGGTGCGATCATTTGTCCTGATGCTGAGACAAAGCAGCGAATCGACCATCTTAAGAACTTTGGTTTTGTAGATGAGCTAACAGTTATTGCTCCTGGAATTAATGGAAAGATGAGTGAGATAAATGCCGCTTTTGGATTGTTACAGCTAAAGCACATGGATTTTGTCTTTCGACGCAGAAGCGAGATAGACTTCGCTTACAGGAAAGGTTTGGATAATATTGAAGGGATACATTGCCTTCCCCAAATCGCTAGTGATGTTAAAAACTTTTCGTACTTTCCAATTTTAATTAAATCTGACTACTCTTTGAGTCGCGATCAGCTGTACGATAAACTCAAGGAATTCGGGATTAATGCCAGGCGTTATTTCTATCCTTTAATTTCTCAGTTCCCGATGTATCGCGGATTACCCTCTGCTGATAGTAAAAATCTACCCATTGCAACTCAAGCATCCAGAGAGGTCTTGTGTTTGCCGATCTATCCAGCCCTAAGTGAGTTTGATCAACAACGTATAATCGACGTAATTGGGAAGGGCTGTGCATGAGCAACATACTTTTAGTTGATACGAGTTTTTCTTCTGCACCAATCTATCAGTTCCTTGTTGATGCAGGTCATAATGTAACGGTAGTAGGCGGCAATCCTGAGGATGCACTGGCTAAATCAGCTTACTCATATGTTAATTTTGACTATTCAGATACCGAAAAATTAAGCGGCTTAATCGCTGACCGAAAAATTGATTATCTTGTGCCTGGTTGTAACGACAGATCTTATGCGGTTTGTGCTGAAGTTAATGCTGACAGAAAATTTCCTGGGCTCGATTCTCTTGAGGTTTCAGAGATAATAAATAACAAAGAGAAGTTCCGTGCATTTGCATCAAGTAATGATCTGTCAGTTCCCAAAGTACTTACGGAGCGTGAGCTTGGATTTCGTTGGCCAGTCATGGTTAAACCGGTTGATTCCTTTAGTGGTCGCGGTGTGACAATCCTTCAGGAAAAAGATAAAGCTGAGCTACCTATGGCACTAAATCATGCGCGTCAAGCATCTAAGGAAGCGCTGAACAATTCAAGCTGACGGCATTTTGTGTGCGTCAAAATCCATGAAAAAGTTCAGCGCAAAAACTTCAACTGTTTTTTGCCCAAAATCGACTTTTCATCGT
>JAJTDO010000046.1 GCA_021300475.1 Burkholderiales bacterium
TTTCAAACCACTTGCGGTGCAAACGGTTGGCGAACAACAGGTCGCGAACCCCTTTTCCGGTGGGGGCGGACACCGAAATTGCAGCGTCGAGTTCTTCCAGTACGGTGGTGAAACGCTCATGGGCTGAGGCCAGCTCTTCCCGGGTACGCTTTGGCTCCGTGATGTCTGTGATGGATGTCATCCAACCGGTTTGCTGCCCGGAACTGCTGATCAGCGGCGATACGTACATCCGGGCGTCAAACAACTCTCCGTTTTTTCGCTGCATTTTTAATTCAATACCGTTGGGTGGCGCCATGCCGGAGAGCAACATGTCCAGATTGCGCTGCTGTTCCTGTATCTGATCTTTCGGCCAATAAGGGAACGGCGCCCTTGTGCCCACCAGATCCATCTCTGAAAAACCTGTCATTTTGGAAAAAGCCGGATTCATGTAGGTGATTCGTCCCTGCAGGTCGAAGACTCGTAAACCCGTGCTCACGGAGTCTTCCATGGCGCGTCTGAATTCAGCCTCTGCCGACAACCGCGCTTCGGCCCGTGCTCGGGCGTAAGCGTGCCGCATTAACAGCAAAAAACTCCAGACAATGATGATCGAAAGCCCCACCACAACCCAGGCCAGCATGTTCTGCATCAGCTGGTTTTGAGATTTCAAGGCAATTGCACGCAATTTAAGCCCCTGGCCGGGTGGGTCGAGAGCGACCTCATAAGCGTCTACGGCGCGCTCCAGGCTGCGCCCTCCGTTTGTGGCCACCGGATTGCCACCGCCATCAATAATACTGAAGAGGTAGCGTGACTGAAAATCCAGGGGCAATGTTTCACTGAGCAGGGCATTCATAGGGAAACCGGCAAACACAGTGCCTGAAAATTGATTTTTAATGTTCAGTACGGGGGCGTGTAATTCAATGAAAATCTCGCTGTTGGGGCCGATGTAGGGGCGGGAATAGGAAGGCCTCAAAGAGTCTCTGGCGGTCACAAAGGCCCAATAACTCTCTGCGTCTTCAATGCGTTCGTCTGCGACATGCAGGTCGGGAACCAGTTGGCGGGTGCTGCTCAGTGTCCAGCGTGCATAACGTTCACCGTCCATCATGCCGACCTGAAGTACCTCTGGTGTTTCAGAAAGTATTTCCCTGGCGCGCCGCGTGAATCCAGTGTCGTCCACCGTTTCCTGGCCCACTTCCCGGGCGAGTTGCGAGATTCGGTCCTGCGTCGTTTGCAGCCTTGCCCTCATGGTTTGTCTGGACAACTCAACATCCCTGATGACGGTTTCGTGGGTCTGCTGTTCGTCTTGTTTTTGCATCAGGAAAAGAAACGCCCCCATGGCTGCAATAAAAAACAGCATTCCGACCAAGGGTGTTGCCCACAGCAATGTGGTTTTTTGAAAAAGCTGACGCATCAGTGAAAAAAATCTTAGCAAGACCGGCACCCTCATAAGTTGATGCCAGTGTATGCAATTTCTCATATTTGTACAGAAAAGACAGACCGAATCAGGGAATTCCCCAGTTTTTTCTTGTGTTTCCGTTGAAATGTGTGCAATTTCAAAGGGCTGAGCAGTTATTCTAATTTTTCACATTGCGAAATTCAAAATCATTATTTGAAAAAAAAGAGAAGCGCTGCCATAATTTCGCAAGCTGATGCCCAAGCACGTCAAAAGCGTAGCGCTTGGGCCACCAAACACATTGCAAAAGGAGGATGTATGTCAGCATTACCGGACTTCCCAATCAACAGCGATCCAGATTCCCAGGAAACCCAAGAGTGGCTGGATGCGCTTGAAGCCGTCATCGACAGAGAAGGCCCTGAAAGGGCGCACTTCCTGCTCGAGGCCATGATAGACAAAGCCCGCCGCAGTGGTGCCTACATCCCATTTTCGGCAAATACGGCATATGTCAACACCATTCCCACGCAACTCGAAGCCCCGAACCCGGGCAATCTTGAATATGAAGAGCGCATTCGTTCTTATATTCGCTGGAATGCCATGGCGATGGTGGTGAAAGCCAACCGCCTGAGTCCTGCCGATGGTGGAGATCTGGGTGGTCATATTTCTTCCTTTGCCTCGCTGGCAACCATGATTGGTTGCGGCATGAACCATTTCTGGCATGCTGACGATGGTGTGCACGGCGGCGACCTGATTTACTTCCAGGGACACTCAAGCCCCGGTATTTACGCGCGTGCGTTTCTTGAGGGTCGTCTGAGCGAAGAACAATTGTTGAACTTCCGTCAGGAAGTCGATGGCAAGGGTCTGAGCTCCTATCCTCACCCCAAGCTGATGCCTGATTTCTGGCAGTTCCCCACAGTTTCCATGGGTCTTGGCCCCATCATGGCCATTTATCAGGCCCGTTTCCTGAAGTATTTGCATGCCCGTGGCATTGCTGACACTTCCAAGCGCAAGGTCTGGGTATTTTGCGGTGATGGCGAAATGGATGAGCCAGAGTCCTTGGGCGCCATTTCCTTGGCTGCGCGAGACAAACTCGACAACCTTATTTTTGTGGTGAACTGCAATTTGCAGCGTCTCGACGGACCTGTGCGTGGCAATGGAAAAATCATTCAGGAACTCGAAGGTGAGTTCCGTGGTGCAGGTTGGAACGTCATCAAACTCATTTGGGGCGGCTACTGGGATGCCTTGCTGGCCCGGGACAAGCGTGGTTTGCTGGTCAAGGTCATGAATGAAATGGTGGACGGCGAATTTCAGGCCTGTAAAGCCAACGATGGCGCATTTGTCCGCAAAAATTTCTTTGGACGCTATCCGGAGTTGCTGGAAATGGTTTCCCGCATGAGCGACGACGACATCTGGCGCCTGAACCGCGGCGGTCACGATCCCAACAAAGTCTATGCTGCATTCAACGCGGCCTACAACACGCAGGGCTTGCCTACGGTGGTCTTGGCTCACACAGTCAAGGGCTTCGGCATGGGCAAGATTGGTGAGGGCAAGAATACCGCTCACCAAACCAAAAAAATGGACGATGCCTCCATCAAGGAATTCCGCGATCGTTTCGGTATCCCGATTTCCGACGAGCAACTGCCAGACCTGCCTTTTTACAAGCCAGCAGAAAACTCTCCGGAAATGAAGTACATGCATGAACGCCGCAAGGCGTTGGGAGGCTTCTTGCCGGCGCGTCGTCGTCAGGCTGAAGAGCGCCTGCCAGTGCCGGAGTTGTCTGCATTTCAAGCGGTGTTGGAACCCACGGTTGAAGGCCGTGAGATTTCAACAACCCAAGCCTTTGTCCGTTTCCTGACCGCCATGCTGCGAGACAAAGCCTTGGGTCCCAGAGTGGTGCCCATCGTGCCCGATGAAGCTCGTACCTTCGGTATGGAGGGCATGTTCCGCCAGTTGGGTATTTACGCGCCTGAAGGTCAGAAATACACACCTGTAGACAAAGATCAGGTGATGTACTACCGCGAGGACAAATCCGGTCAAATTCTGGAAGAGGGCATCAATGAAGCTGGTGCCATGTCATCCTGGATTGCCGCCGCCACTTCCTACGCTACAAACAACCGCGTCATGTTGCCGTTTTTCATTTTTTATTCCATGTTCGGTTTCCAGCGTATTGGCGATCTGGCCTGGGCCGCTGGTGACATGCAGGCACGTGGCTTTTTGCTCGGTGCAACCGCAGGTCGCACCACGCTGAACGGCGAAGGCTTGCAGCACGAAGATGGTCACAGCCATATTTTGAGCTCCACGGTGCCAAACTGCGTCAGCTACGACCCAACTTATGCCCATGAACTCGCTGTCATTCTTCACCATGGCATGAAACGCATGGTTGAAAAACAGGAAAACGTGTTTTATTACGTCACCGTGATGAATGAAAACTATCCTCACCCAGGTCTTGTTGCCGGGCAGGAAGAGGGCATTATCCGCGGTATGTACCTGCTTAACTCTGGCAAGGGCAAAGGACAGCGCGTGCAATTGCTGGGCTCCGGCGTTATCTTGCGCGAAGTGATTGCCGCTCAAGACTTGTTGCAAAAAGACTGGGGTATTACTTCCGATGTCTGGAGCGTTACAAGTTTCACCGAATTGCGTCGCGAAGGCATGGATGTCGAGCGTTACAACCTGTTGCATCCCACCGCAGAACAGAAAGTGCCTTACATAACTCAGTTGCTCAACGACCATGGCGGTCCGGTCATTGCCTCAACTGATTACATGAAGATATTTGCAGATCAGGTTCGTCCCTTCATGCCGAAAGGCCGCACTTACAAAGTGTTGGGCACAGATGGTTTCGGGCGTTCCGACTTCCGTACCAAGCTTCGGGAACACTTCGAGGTCAATCGCTACTTTGTCACTGTGGCTGCACTGAAATCGCTGGCCGATGATGGCAAGATTTCCGCAGAGAAAGTCGCCGAAGCCATTGTGAAATATGGCATTGATCCGCAAAAAGCCAATCCGGCTTACGCGTAAGGGGTTCTCGAACATGAAAGTGGAAAACAACGCCATGGCCATTGATATCAAGGTGCCCGATATTGGTGACTTCAAGGAAGTAGAAGTCATCGAAATTTTAGTCAAGGTTGGCGATACGGTTGTACCTGAACAGTCACTGATCACCGTCGAATCTGACAAAGCCAGCATGGAAATTCCATGCGCTGTTGGCGGAGTTATTCAAAGCCTGACGGTAAAAATCGGTGACAAAATCAGCGAAGGCTCTGTCCTTGGCCAACTGCTGCCAACGGGTGGTTTGTCAGCCAATCCGGTGCCAGTTGCAGCAACTGCGCCTGCAGCGGTTACGCGCCAAGAGCTTCTGGTGCCTGACATTGGTGATTTCAAAGAAGTTGAGATCATTGAGTTATTGGTCAAGCCGGGTGATACCGTTGGCCTTGAACAGTCCTTGATCACTGTTGAGTCCGACAAGGCCAGCATGGAAATCCCCAGTCCGCTGGCGGGTGTCATCGAAAGTCTCACCGTCAAGTTGGGCGACAAGGTCAGTAAAGGCAGTGTGTTGGGCTGGATCAGTTCTGCCGCACCCGCGGCTGTACCGGGTCAGGCAATCGCTGCTGTCAGCGCACCAGCCCCTGTTGGCGCAGCACCTGTTGCACCGGCAGTTGCTGTGCCAGTCGCCAGCAATGCGCCGGGCGCTGTGACCGCTGCGGCGCAGTGGGCGCCGCCTGTGGTGGGTGACTTAATCAACAACGACCACATCGTCAAACCTCACGCCAGCCCCTCCGTGCGCAAATTTGCACGCGAACTCGGGGTTGATCTGACCCGCGTTCGTGGTACCGGTCCGAAAATGCGGATTGTGCATTCTGATGTGCAGTCTTATGTTAAGTCAGCGGTGGCTCAGGTTGTCAGTGGTGCCTTGGCTGCGCCGGCGACAGCACCGATTGCCACAGGTGGTGGCTTGAACCTGTTGCCTTGGCCTAAAATTGATTTCAGCAAGTTTGGTCCTACAGAAAGCGTTGCGCTAAGCCGCATCAAAAAGCTTTCCGGTCCGAATCTGCACCGCAATTGGGTCATGATTCCTCATGTCACGCAGTTCGATGAAGCAGACATCACAGATCTGGAGTCTTTCCGGAAAACCGCCAACGACCTCTATGCCAAACAGGGGGTCAAGTTCACCATGTTGGCTTTTGTAATGAAGGCCTGCGTTTCTGTTTTGAAGCGGCTGCCGAGTTTTAACGGCAGTCTGGATGAATCGGGTGAAAATCTGATTCTTAAAAACTACTGGAACATAGGCTTCGCTGCAGATACGCCGCAAGGCTTGGTTGTACCAGTGGTAAAAGCGGCAGATCAGAAAAGCGTTTCCCAGATCGCCAAGGAATTGGCAGATCTGTCTGCAGCCGCGCGCGATGGCAAATTGAAGGGCGCCGACATGCAAGGCGCCACCTTCACAATTTCCTCTTTGGGCGGTGTGGGTGGAACGGCGTTCACGCCTATTATCAATGCGCCCGAATTGGCGATTCTCGGCTTGTCCAAGTCCCAGATGCGCCCTGTCTGGGATGGCAAACAGTTTATACCGCGTCTCATGCTTCCTTTGTCTTTGTCCTACGACCATCGGGTTATTGATGGCGCGCAGGCCGCTCGCTTTACCAGCGAGTTGGCAAGCGTATTGGCGGACATGAGAAAAACATTGCTGTAAGGGGAAGAAATGAGTATCGAAGTCAAAGTCCCCGATATCGGCGACTTTAAAGAAGTAGAAGTGATTGAAGTGTTGGTCAAGGTCGGTGACACCGTGGCGGTTGAGCAATCGCTCATCACGGTTGAATCGGACAAGGCCAGCATGGAAATTCCGTCCTCACACGCTGGAATTGTTACAGAGTTGCTGGTGAAAGTGGGCGATAAAGTGGCCATGGGTTCCTCCGTTTTAAAGCTGAATCCAAGCACCGAAGGGGCACTGTCGTCTGCGCCAGTGGCTGCACCAGCGGTTGCAGTTTCTGCGCCTGTTACGCCCCAGTCGGCTACAGCTACGGCCGCAGCCGCGCCGGTTGCTGCGTCGTTTGGGGGCGGGGCAGACTTACAATGCGAAGTGTTGGTGTTGGGTGCAGGGCCCGGCGGTTATTCCGCTGCGTTTCGCAGTGCAGATTTGGGTATGAAAACCATACTCATTGAGCGTTACCCGACCTTGGGTGGTGTGTGTCTGAATGTGGGCTGCATCCCGTCCAAGGCCTTGCTGCACTCGGCGGCAATTATTGAAGAAGTCAAGGCGATGTCCAAGCATGGCATCAAGTTCGGTGAGTTCGAACTGAACCTTGATGAATTACGCCTGCACAAGGAAAAAACAATTTCCAAGCTTACGGGTGGTCTGGCCGGTATGGCCAAAGCGCGCAAGGTGGAAGTGGTTCAAGGTCTGGGCCAGTTTCTGGACGCGCACCATGTTCAGGTGGAACTCAATGGCGGTGGTCAGAAGGTTATCCGCTTTGAAAAGGCGATCATTGCAGTGGGCTCACAGCCTGTAAAGTTGCCGTTCATTCCTGAAGATCCTCGCATCGTCGATTCCACGGGTGCGCTTGAGCTCAGATTCCTGCCCAAGCGAATGCTTATTGTAGGTGGTGGCATCATCGGTTTGGAAATGGGAACCGTCTATTCCTCACTGGGCGCACGTCTTGAAGTGGTGGAGATGCTGGACGGGCTGATGCAGGGCGCTGACCGCGATTTGGTCAAGGTATGGCAGAAAGTGAACGAATCACGGTTCGACCGCATTATGTTGTCTACTAAAACCGTGGCGGTGGAAGCCTTGCCTGAAGGCATCAAAGTGACTTTCGAAGGCAGTAACGCGCCCGCTGAGCCACAACTGTACGACATGGTGCTCGTTTCTACAGGTCGCACTCCGAATGGGCGCAAAATTTCTGCTGATAAAGCAGGGGTTAGTGTCAGTGACCGAGGGTTCATCGCGGTTGATAAGCAAATGCGTACCAACGTACCTCACATTTTCGCCATTGGCGATGTGGTGGGCCAACCGATGCTGGCTCACAAGGCGGTGCATGAGGCGCACGTGGCTGCAGAAGCCGCACATGGTGAAAAAGCATTCTTTGATGCCCGCAGCATTCCGAGTGTGGCTTACACAGACCCTGAAGTTGCGTGGGTCGGCGTTACCGAAGACGAAGCCAAAAAGCAGGGTCTGAAGTTTGGCAAAGCAGTTTTCCCGTGGGCTGCGTCCGGACGCGCAATTGCCAATGGTCGCGATGAAGGTTTTACGAAACTGCTGTTTGACGAAGAAACTCACCGGATTATTGGTGGTGGCATCGTTGGAACCCATGCCGGCGACCTCATCGGCGAAATTTGTCTGGGCGTCGAAATGGGTGCGGATCCTGTGGACATTGGCAAAACCATACATCCTCACCCCACCTTGTGTGAAAGTGTGGGTATGGCGGCCGAGATTTATGAAGGCGTGTGTACCGACGTACCTCCAGCACGTAAGAAGTGATGTTTTAAGTTTCAGTGTTGGGTGTTTATCAGTATTAAAAAAGGGCGCTGTCAGTGGTTTGACAGTGCCCTTTTTTTAAGCAAAAAAATGGAATTCTTTTTTGTATGGATCAAGTGCCATCCGGGTGCAGTGCCTCAATGGCCTCTTTGGCTTTCAGGTAGTTCTTTTCCAGGTCCAGACGAATTTGCTTGCGAAGTTTTGCTGCATCGAATCGCCTGCGCGACTCGGGTGTGTCTGGATCCAGAGCGGGCGCCGTTGCAGGTTTGCCGTCTTTACCCATCGCCACCATGGTGAAAAAGCAACTGTTGGTGTGCCGCATGACGCCCTCATGAATGTTTTCCGAAACCACCTTGATACCCACCTCCATTGAACTTGTGCCGGTGTAATTCACTGAAGCCAGAAACGTCACCAGTTCTCCGACTTTGATGGGCTCCCGGAAAGAGACCCTGTCCACAGACAGGGTGACGACATACATGCCAGCATATCGGCTTGCACAAGCGTAGGCGACCTGGTCTAGAAACTTCAGTATGGTTCCGCCATGAACATTGCCTGTGAAATTGGCCATGTCGGGTGTCATTAATACCGTCATACTCAATTGGTGGTTTGGAAACGGCATTTCATTCTCCTTGTTTTTCTGTGTCTTCCAAGTGTAACGCTACACCTTTTGAGGGTGGGCTGAGTGGTCGCAGCCAACAAAATTAATACTCTGCTATGCTCTAAGTCTTTACGAGAAACATCGCAATGTCAGACGCATTAACGTTAAAAAAAGCTGTGGCCAGAGAGGCTCTGCGCTGGGTTGAACCCGGCTCCATTATTGGGGTTGGCACAGGTTCAACAGTGGATTGTTTTATTGATGCGCTGGGGCAAAGTGGTATTGCGCTGGCCGGCGCCGTGTCAAGTTCCAACCGTACCGAAGAAAAGTTGCGCTCAGTGGGCGTTGCGGTGCTCGATTTGAATGACGTGGTTGAGTTGGGGGTCTACATCGACGGCGCAGACGAAATTGACCCTGCCTTGAATTTGATCAAGGGTGGGGGCGGTGCGCTGACGCGGGAAAAAGTTGTGGCCGAGGCTGCGCGCCTTTTTGTTTGTATTGCAGATGCCTCCAAAGAAGTCGCTGTTCTGGGAAACTTTGCCTTGCCCATTGAGGTTTTGCCGATCGCAAGCGCCTTGATACAAAGAAAAGTCGAAGAAATGGGCGGTATTCCAAAGCTGCGCAGTGGTTTTATCACTGACAATGGCAATATCATCATTGATGTTTCCGGTTTGAGCATCACCGACCCCCAAGCCATGGAATCAAAGATAAACCAGTGGCCGGGTGTGGTGACATGTGGCTTGTTTGCGCTTCGCAAGGCTGATGTGGCTTGCATTGCGACACCTGACGGTGTTCGGGTGTCAGAGGCAAACAAACAGTAAAATGGCAAACAATGAGGCGTCATTGATTTGTCACTTTTAAACTTTATAATTCAGCGATATCAGCCAACATTTAGAGAGGCGCAGCAGCGGTATGACAGATCATTCCTCAAAGCAATATGATGCAGAATTGGAATCCTTGCGCTCACAAGTGCTGGAACTGGGCGGTTTGGTTGAAAAGCAAATCGCCATGGCATTTGAAGGACTTTCGAACAATGACCTTGGCTTGATCGCCGAGGTGATTCGCCGGGAGCAGGATGTTAATCGCATGGAAATGGAAATAGACGCGCTGTGCAGCCATATTTTGGCAATTCGTCAGCCTACAGCGGTTGATTTGAGAACGGTTATTTCATCCATCAAAATGATTCGGGATCTTGAGCGCATCGGCGATGAAGCTGAGAAGATCGCCCGCATGACAAAAATGATTCTTGATTCGGCCAGGGCGTTCATGCCAACGGTCGATTTGCAGACCATGGCAACCGATGCAATTGAAATGTTGCGCCGCGTGCTGGATTCCTACGCCAGAAGCGACACCGTTGAGGCCACCGAAGTGATTCGTCGCGACTTGGTGGTTGATGATGAGTTTCGCGCAATTTTACGCCAGCTGATCACCTACATGATGGAAGATCCCCGAACCATTTCAAGGTCAATTGAAATTTTGTTCATCGCCAAAGCGCTGGAGAGAATCGGTGATCACTCCAAGAACATGTCAGAACATGTGGTCTATATGATCCAAGGGCGGGATGTCAGACACCCCGACATTCCCAGACCTCATTAATTTTTAAATATCAATTTGTAAAAAATCAATTGCTCAAGACTGCGGCGGTACGTAACCTGCCGCGGCGTCTGCACCGTCACCAAAAAAGTGACGGTCCAGTTGTTCCATCAAGTATTTGCGAGCACGCGCGTCAGCCAGATTCAACCGATTCTCATTGACCAGCATGGTTTGATGTTTGATCCATCCCTGCCAGGCTTCCTTGGAAACATTTTCCCAGAGCTTTTTTCCCATTTCACCAGGAACTGGTGGAAAATCAAGACCTTCGGCTTCTTTGCCTAACTTGATGCAATTTACAACTCTACTCATCGACTAACTCCTAAGACTGATTTTATGTGTGTGCCTGACGTTCATAACGGACAAATGAAAAGGACCAAGGTCTTTCTTCCGTTGCGCCATGATTTTCACGCCAAACTTCTTTGAAGTCACTTTTTGACCAATGCGGAAAATAAGCGTCTCCAACGAATTCATGGTGAATATGGGTCAATATTAGCGCATCTGCGTGGGGCAGTAAGGCCTCATAAATTTGCGAGCCGCCAATGACAAAAATATCCTTGCCTTCGGGGCTTGCCTCATTGATGCGTTTGGCCACGGACAGCGCTTCTTCGATGGAAGTACAGATGACCACGCTGGTTTTTACCTGAGGCTGAAATTGAAAATGCGCTGCTTCAACGCAGGGGATGGTTTCTGCCAACTCCCCGGGCCACCACTGCGCATTTCTAGTCACCACAATGTTGCAGCGACCCGGAAGCGGGCGACCGATGGATTCATACGTGGCGCGCCCCATGACGATGGGATGACCCACGGTGTTTTTTTTGAAAAAAGCCAAGTCTTCCGGCAAGCGCCAAGGAAGGGTATTTTGCGTACCGATGACGCCATTGCTGGCCACTGCGCTGATTAACACCAAGTGTTGCATACCCGACCTCGCTTGATTTCAGATCGCCACGGGCGCTTTGATGTGCGCGTGCGACTGGTAGTTGATGATTTCAAAGTCATCGAACACATATCCGAAGAGATCTTCGGGCCTGCGTTTGATGTTCAATTCTGGCAGGGGCAAGGGTTCCCGGGTTAGCTGTAACTGCGCCTGCTCGACGTGGTTGCTGTAGAGGTGGCAATCACCTCCTGTCCATACAAAGTCGCCCACCGCCAGATCACATTGCTGAGCCACCATGTGAGTGAGCAGGGCGTAGCTGGCTATGTTGAATGGCACGCCTAGAAAAATGTCTGCGCTGCGCTGATAGAGCTGACAGCTCAGTTTTCCATCGGCCACGTAAAACTGGAAAAACGCATGACAGGGCGGCAGCCTCATGTTGGGGATATCCGCCACATTCCAGGCAGATACAATCAGGCGCCTTGAATCCGGGTTGTTTTTAATTTGATTCACAACCTGCGCAATTTGATCAATGTGCGATCCATCAGGCAAAGGCCATGAACGCCACTGAACACCATACACCGGGCCCAATTCCCCGTTGCTGTCTGCCCATTCGTCCCAGATGGTGACGCCGTTTTCTTTCAGGTAGGCAATGTTGCTGGAACCTTGCAAAAACCACAGCAATTCATGAATGATGGATCTGAGATGCAGCTTTTTGGTGGTGACCAACGGAAAGCCGTCTGCCAGATTAAAACGCATCTGATGGCCAAACACTGAACGGGTGCCCGTGCCCGTCCGGTCGGTTTTTTCGGTGCCATGGTTCAGCACATGTCGCATCAATTCAAGGTATTGCTTCATGGTTTTTCAAGGAAGTGCCTTTGGAAGCCGGATTATCCCTGATTTTCAACCCGTATTTTCAAGGCCTCTGATTTTCAATGAATTGCAGGCTGGCCAAACGTGCATACAGGCCTTCGTTGGTGACCAGTTCGTCGTGGGTGCCGACCTCGGCAACCACACCGTTTTCCACTACAACAATCCGGTCTGCTGCCAATACAGTAGCCAATCGGTGGGCAATAATCAGTGTGGTGCGCCCCTTTGAAGATTTTTCAATGGCTTTTTGAACCAGTTGCTCGCTTTCTGCATCCAGGCTGCTGGTGGCTTCATCCAGCAAGAGCAAGGGCGCGTCTTTCAGTATGGCTCTGGCAATGGCCAACCGCTGGCGCTCCCCGCCTGAGAGTCGGGTGCCTCGCTCGCCCACAAAGGTATTCATGCCTTCCGGCAGTCGTTCTATCAGTTCCTGACATGCCGCTTCGCGCAGCGCCTGCATCACTTCCTCATCGCTGGCGTCCGGTTTCGCGTAGCGCACGTTTTCAGCAATCGAGTTGGAGAATACCGCCGGGTCTTGGGGTACAAATGCCACCATGTCTCGCCACGAGCCGGGCTCAATGTTGAACAGTGGATGCTGACCCTGAACGCGGATCATGCCGGACTGCGGGTCGTACCAGCGCAGCAGCAGGGCAAACAAGGTTGATTTTCCCGCGCCTGAAGGTCCGACGATCGCCACTGTTTCACCCGCTTCAATCGTGAGATTGAAGTCTTTCAAAATGGGCAGTTCCGGGCGTGCGGGGTAGGCAAAATTTACGTGCTCGAATTTTAGGGAAACACCATTTTTTGGTTTAGTGATCGGTTTGCCGTCTGGTGGCAAGCGCGTGTCCATCGCCAACAACTCGATCAAACGGTCGGTGGCGCCCGCAGCGCGTTGAAATTCCCCCAGAACTTCAGAAAGCGCGGCAGCTCCGCCCCCCACAAAACCAGCATACATGACGAACTGAGCCAATTCGCCCGCAGTCATGGTGCCCTCGGCAACTGCACGGGCGCCCAGCCATAAAACGGCGGTCAGACCTGCAAAAGCAAGGCCTATCGCACAAAATAACAGCATTGACCGTGTCATGATGCGTTTTCTGGCGGCCTCGTAGGTGGTTTCGCAACTGTCGGTAAAGCGTTGGCTTTCCCGGTCCTGCTGGTTGAGTGACTGAACCGTGCTGACTTGTTGGAGGATTTCTGTTGCCAGTGCACTGCTGTTGGCCAGTGTGTCTTGACTGGTCCGTGATTGTGTCCTCAGCTTTCTTGCCAGCGCCATGACTGGCACCACCACGATGGTAACCACAATCAACACTGCTCCTGAAAGCAGTGGGCTGGTCAGCATCAACATAATGAGGCCGCCGGTGGTGGTCAGTGTGTGCCGCAGCGCAAATGACAACGAGCTGCCAATCAGGGTTTGAAGCAGGGTGGTGTCTGCGGAGAGGCGTGATGTGACTTCTCCCACTTTCATGGTCTCGAAAAACACGGGGCGTTGCAGCAACAAGTGGCTGTAAACCTTGGTTCTTAAATCAGCGGCGATGCGTTCGCCCAAACTGCTGACCAAATAAAACCGGAATGCCGTGGCGCTGGCCAGCAGGAATGTGATGAGTAACAATTGGCCAAACGCGGTTTCCAGCGTGCCAACAAACGCACCACTGAGAAAACCACCGTCAATCAGCCTTCGAAACATCAGTGGAACGGTCAGCGACAAAGCTGAGGAGGCCAACAGAGCCATTAAGGCAATCCACGCCACTTTGGCATGAGGGCGCATCAGGTCGCCAAGCACGGTGCGAAGTGTGGTTAATGAGGGTGTTTTTTTCATGGGTTAGAGCTTCAGGGGTTGCCAGTAGCCGGTGAGTTCCAGGTAGCCTCGGCCCCACACAGTATCAGTTTTTTCTGAGTTGTTAAGTTTTGCATTCTCTTTGACCAGTTGGCGAACTTCTACCGCGCCTTCCCAGTAAACCGTGCCGGTGCTGCTCCGGGCATCCAGTTCCTGATCATTCATCAGCGGGGTGAGCTCGAACAACAATTCGTCGAGCCGCAGGCGTGGCGCCACCGGGTAGCGAACACCGGTTCGGGGTGACAGCCAAGTTTGGCTGGTTTCAAAAACGACATTTTTAAACACTCGGCGTGTTCCGTCTGCTTTTCTCAATTCCGCGTGTTGCCAGAGGGTGGGCGTTTGAGGGTTGTCCGGCAGATCATCAGGCCCTTTTTTTTTCCGAATGACAAACGCCATCAAGGCACTGCCATCCGAGCCGTTGATGCCTATCCAGTCCCAGCCACTGGCGCGGGGGTCCAGAACGGCAGTCGACCATTCGTGGTCCATCCAGGTCGTCCCTCGCACGTTCCACTGCTTGCCTTGGCTGCGAATGCGGCCAGTGGTATTTAGTTGCGGCAGGGTGATGTAGTGGCTTGCTTGTTCCGGTTTCGGTCCTTTTTTTGAAAATCCCTGAGCGCCCTGCAACCAGGGTGTTTGTGTCGGCTTGAACAGCAAATCCAGTGCCAGCAGTGGTGTTTCTATGTTGGCGGACCAAGTGTCGTCCGCATTCAGCTTCAACTGCCAGGAGCCCAGTCGCAGCGTGAATTCTGTATGGTTCTCGCGTTGTTGAATCAAGGTGTCGCCCGCGCCGGCCCGTAACGCTATCTGGTCATGAATCAGGCCTGATCGTTCCGGCAGGGCGATCGCTGCATGCGCAAACAGCAGTTGGGAAGGGGTGAATCGGCTGGGGTTGCCAAGATCTGTGGTCGGGGCATTTCTAAAAAAAGTGATTTGCACACCTACGGCGCCTGCGTTCGGTGCTTCTCTTTCAAGCCAGCCGGTGAAATACCACCATTCTGTTTTGAATTCCGGGTGGGCGGCATGGTCTTTGGGTAGCGAAATTTGCTGGTTTGCACTGGCATTTTTGTAGGTTCGCTTGTCTTGCAGCCCTGCCAGCAGCAGTTTGGGTTGTAGTGCAAGCGGAGCCAACAAAAGCAATTGCCGCTTTCTGGCCTGCACCGCTTCTGGTTTGTTTCTTTTCAAGCCCAGTCCTCCTTCAGTATGCTGACAGGTGTCTGATTAAGGCTGTACCAAGCGGTGAGGGCGGCCGTTAGGGTTGAAGACACCATCAGCCCGGCAATCAGCGCACCGATCAGGCCGTAGGGGAAATGAATGTCCATACTCCAGTGGAATGATTGCGGATTAACCACCTTGATCAACACAAATGAGAAAAACAACCCCAGCACCAGACCGACCGCAGCCCCAATACCGCTCACCCAGATGCCTTCCCGTATTAATAATCCAACAGTATCGCGCCGGCGTGCGCCAAGGGCCATCAGCGAGGCGAATTCTCTGCGGCGCGACATTGCGGTGGCGGAAAACGTCGCGGCCACGCCAAACAGGCCTATCACGATTGCGGTGGCTTCCAGTAGGTAGGTCACAGCAAAGCTGCGGTCAAAAATTTCCAGGCTGATTTTTCTGATTTCTCCGGGTTCAGAAAATTCTGTGCGGGCTGCCCAGGCGGTTGGGCCGATGGTTTCTTTAATTTCTGCAACAGCGGCTTGGCTGCTGTAGCCTTTGGCCGGCCAGAAAGCAGCCTCTGTTGCGCCTTGTTTTCCTGTTCGCATCTGAAAATCCGCCATGTTCATCACAATGGCACCCTGTTGTCTCGCATAGTCGCGCCAGATGCCGGCTACATAAAGCGGCTGATTCTCAAAGCCCGCAATTTTCAGTTGCTGTTGGCTGCCTTGTCTCCAGCCGTAAATATCCACCATGGCCTCACTGACCCAGACGGGTATGGAACCACTCGGCGGCTCAACGGCTGTTTCACTGACAAGCGGCAGCCTGTCGGACACCTTGTTCTTGCTCAAAGGGCGAGCGATTAAGGTGGGGGCCGCCAGATCAGGTGAGATCACCACTTGTGAGCTGCTCCAGAACTCCGCTTTTTCAATGGACCTTGCAGACTGCAGGCGCTTTTGCAACTCAAGGCTGATGGAAACGGAGTCTCCGGCCTTTACCCGCATGTAGAGAGGTGCTGGCAAAACCGAATCAAGCCAGGTGTCCAGTGAGCTGCGAAAGCTTTGCACCATCACCGCCATGGCGATCACCAAAGAAAAACTTGCCACGATACCGGCCAGCGCAATGCCCGACTGGCCGGGAGCATGGGCCATTCTCAGAGCGCTTAGATCCCTGAGTTTTTTTGGATCCGCTTTGCCCGGTGTCAGCAAGCTGACCATTGACGGCATGATGGCAACGCCCCCTGCAAGTCCCAATGCGATGGCGGCATAGCCCGCAAGCGGCAACCCGAACAGGGGTGGCAGAAAACATAGAACCGGCGCTGTGAGCAGGCAAATCCATCCGAAAAGTGATTTTTTGACTTTACCCAAGGCCAACTCTTCACTGCCAGACTTCAACGCACTGGCTGGTGCAGTTTCAGCGGCTTCTTTTGCCGGCATCCACGCGCCGAACAGGCAAGCAAGCAGGCCCAACAGGCCAAAGCCAACGGTATCGAGAACACCGATTGTGAGTGTGTGCGCATGGCTCTGAAAAAAGCCACCGCCGAGGTCGCCGCCAAAACGCTGCAAAATTAAATGCGCCAGACCACCACCGACGAGCAAGCCGCCTACGCTGCCCAGCATTCCGGTAATGACCGCTTCGCCCATGATTTGAGTAAATAAAGTGGCGGGCGTGCCACCCAGACAGCGCAGCAATGCCCATTGCCTTCGTCTTTGAACAACAGAAAGGGCTTGCGTTGAAAAAACCAGAAACCCGCCTGTCAGCAGGGCGACCAGCGCCAGAATTGATAAATTGACCCGGTACGCCCTCGAAACTGCCGCACCCCGTGAGCCGGCTTCTTCAGGCTTGTCTAGAAACAGGTTGGGTTTCAGCGTTTTAAGCAAGGCCGCATCCAGTTGTTTCAAGGTGGTGCCCTCATGCGTCTTGATGTCAATACGGTGAATTTTATGCACCAGATTAAATTTCCATTGTGCAGCGGCAATGTCGCTCACCATCATTTTTTGGTCGATGCCCACATTCGGCAAAATACCTGCAATTCGCCAAGTGACACGTTCATCACCTGAGAGAGTCGTTAGCGCATCCCCGACCGCCAGCGAGCTTTCTTTTAGCAGTGCGGGGCTGAGAAAGACCGCGTGACTGTCGAAGTAGTCGTTGCTGTTGAATTCAGTAGAGGCAACCGCTTGCCCTATAAATTGCGGCGTGATGGGCGCAGCCCTCATGAAGTCCAGTCCCAGCCATTTGACTGGTGCTGATATGCCTTCGACCGCGACTTGTAATTCCACTACGGGCGATGCGTACTTCACCGCTTTAAGATCAAGTACTTCGTCGAATACCTGATCGTTGAAGCCTCCGGGCTCCCCACGAACCAGTCTGTCGGCTGTGCCGGAAAACTGTCTGACACCCGAGGTAAATGACTGCAGCGCGGCTTCGTGTATTAAATGAACTGCAAAACCCATCGCAACCCCCAGCGCAACCGAAAGTATGCATACACAGGTACGCAGCGGTGCCGCCCGAAGCGCCGCGACATAATTCCACAGAAACAACTGAAGCGCGGTTGTCATGGGGGTGGCCGATCTGTTGCGTTTTCTGTCATGGCAGACTCATGTTTGTGGGGTCAGACGCCCTGACTCAAGTCGCAACGTTCGTTGCATTCGTTGGGCGGCTTTGTCTGAGTGGGTCACCATGACAAGCGCTTGTCCGTTCAATGAGGTTTCTTCAAGCAGCAGGTCAAGAATGCCTGCGGCGTGTTTTGCATCCAGATTGCCTGTGGGTTCGTCCGCCAGAATAAGCGGGGGGTTTAACGCCAGGGCTCTGGCGATGGCAACTCTTTGTTGCTCGCCGCCTGACAATTGTCCGGGTTTTGCATCGGCCCGGTGTGTCATGCCCGTTCTTTCAAGCAAGTTTTCTATTCGATCAGTGTTCGGATCCAACCCCGACAGTAGCCAAGGAAGTGCAATATTTTGTTTCGCGGACAAATGCGGCAGTAAGTAAAATGCTTGGAAAACCAAACCGATTTTTTGACACCGAAGCAGACTGCGCTGACGCTCTTTCAGTGTGTAAGGGTTGATGCCGTCAATCAAAATTTCTCCTGCATCCGGAGATTCCAACGTGGCCATGATGTGTAGGAGTGTCGACTTTCCTGCACCCGATTCTCCTGTGATTGCCAGTGTTTCTGCGCGGTTCAACTGCAAATCCAGATCGGAAAAGAGAATTGAGCTTCCCAATTGTTTGCTCATTTTCTCAACGCTGAGCAAACAATTTGTAGTTGCGGTGGGTGGCTTTTGCATCATCTGATTTTAAGTAAATGTTTTTTCAATAGTACATTTTTAGAGCGCCCAGTTAAACCGGCGCATGAAACAAACTTTCAAATTGCTCGGTAAAAAATAGTCAGTACTCTGTTTTGTAAGTCTTTTAAATGTTTACAATCAAATTCATAAATCACGACAAATACGGATTGTGGTTAATCAGAGGAGACTTCAATGGCAATACCCCAAGATCAAAAAGACCTGCAGAGCGCGCCCAGCGGCGCTGCTGCAGCCGGTGCTGCAAAATCGGCCCCTGTCATCAAGCCAGCAGCAAGCACATCTGCCCCGGCGCAAGCCCCTGCAAACTCAGAAATGGGCGCGGACGCTGATGGCATTGTAGATGCCAGCGTAATGGGCGATGCAAGTGCAGATGTCGCAGCAGATGCTGTTGAGGTTGCCGTTGCTGAAGGTGTAGAAGAAGAGGGCCTGTCAGGTTTGTTCGGAAGCTTGGCTGCAGGCGTTGGCGGTTCCGCAGGCTTGGCCGCTGGAGGCGGCGCAATCGGTTTGGCTGCCTTGGCTTCAGGCGGTTCTGATTCGTCTGATAGTGGTGCCGATGCTGGTTCCGGCGGCAGTGCTCCGACAGGTACGCCACTTGACGCAGTTTTGGGACCCGTTGCTGATGCGGCAGGCGGTGGCGGTGGCGGTGGCGGTGCTCCCACATTTACTGCCGGTGCCGAGGCCTTGACTGACGCGCTGCCCGCAGAGCAAATACCTGA
>JAJTDO010000047.1:0-14152 GCA_021300475.1 Burkholderiales bacterium
ATCTGTACCCGTGGAGCCCAGAATACTTTCTATGTCAGACAGGCTGATGGTGGCGGCCGTGAGCAGACTAATGGTGTCTGTGCCCGCAGTGCCCAACACTGACTCCACCCTAGAGATCGCCAACACACCGGCGGTCATCATGGTGAGTACATCGGTACCGGTTGAGCCCAACACACTGTCTACGTCTGAAATGGACTGGTTACCGGCCGTCAGCAAGGTCAAGATTTCCGTACCGCGTGTGGTGCCAATGACCGTGTCAATTTCCGAGGCTGCAATGGTGCCGCCATTGAGCAGACTGAGAACCTCCACAGAGCCGCTGCCCAGCACGGTTTCAACGCCGCCCACCGTGGTGGTTTGCGCACCACTGAGGCGGAGCACGTCTTTTCCGGCAGAACCCAAAACAGTTTCAACATCGGAGACAGTCAGGAAGCCGGGGCCGAGCAGAGAAACCACATCGCGCCCAGCAGAACCCACCACACTGTCGACGTTGGAAATCACAATGTCGCCGGTGGTGATCAGGTTCAGTGTGTCTGTGCCTGCGGTACCGACCAGCGTTTCAACACCCGACAAGGACACTGAACCAGCCACGGCCAGTGTAATGGTGTCAGAGCCGGTGGAACCGAGCACGGATTCAACGCCAGACACCCTGACGCTGCTGGCTGTGGACAACTGCAGAATATCCGTTGCACTGGCAGAGCCATTGACAGTTTCAACACGTGAAATTGTCATGGTGCCGGTATTGCCCATGGTGATGGTGTCAGACCCGAGTGAACCGACAACGGTTTCAACATCAGACACCCAGGTATTGCCAGTGGTGGTGAGGGTCAATGTTTCTGTTCCCGCTGTTCCTGTGACAGACTCCACGGCAGCAATACTCAACGAACCGGCAGCCAGCATGGTAACAACATCTACACCGCTGCTGCCTGTGATGGTCTCGACGGCAGACACCGACAAACTTAGGGCAGCCTGAGCTGTCAAAGTATCTGTGCCGGTTGAACCGATCACGGTTTCGACGGCACTGATTGCCACAGTACCGGCCGCCAACAATGTCAGCACATCGGTTGCTGAAGAACCCACCAGCGTTTCCACAGCAGATACCGAGGTGGTGGCTGCACTGAGGAAAGTCAACACATCCAGACCGGCGGAACCCACCACGCTTTCAACATCAGACACTTTCAGGGCTGTTGCTGCGAGCAAAAAGACACCGTCTACACCAGCCGAACCCAACACCGATTCAACGGCTGAGAGGCGAACGGTGCTGTCTGTCATGAAGGTGATGGTGTCGGTCCCTGCGGAACCCACCAGACTTTCAACCCCCCCCATGGACAATACGCCGCTGGTAAGCATTCGAACGGTATCAGTTCCGGCTGAACCAGTGATGGTTTCAATCGCAGACAAGCCAAGATTGGACGCTGCCAACAAGGTGACTTCGTCCGTTCCGGCTGAACCCAAAACGGTTTCAAGACCTGAAACCTCAACAATTGAAGCATTCAACAAAGACAATATATCTGTGCCGCCGGTGACACCAATGACGGTATCTACATCGGAGACACTCATGCGCCCTGTGACCACCATACTGATGATGTCGGCACCCGCTGTACCGACAACGCTTTCAACGCCGGACACAGACATCGCACCCGCATTGAGCATGGTGACTGTGTCTGTACCGACAGTACCCACCACAGTTTCAACATCCGAAACCGTGACATCATCGGCCACCATGAGGCTGACCACGTCAGCGCCTGCTGTACCCATGACTGTTTCTACATCAGACACATGCATGCTGCCGTCAGTCAGCATGTTGATCAGTTCAACGCCACCGGTGGTACCAACCACGGTTTCAACACCACTGACATCCAGGGTGCCGGCATTTCTCATGATCACCCTGTCGGTGAACGCAGAGGAACCCAACACTGTTTCAACATCGCTGATGGTCATGCTGCCCGCGGCCAGCATTTCCACCACATCAGCGGAAGAAGTACCAGTCAAGGTTTCCACATTGGAAACAGCAAACGTTCCAGAGACGGTGCCTATGGTCAGGCTGTCGTCGCCGAAGGAGCCGATGTAGGTTTCAACATCAGAGACAAAGGCAACCGCAGGAACCAGCGCAGTGACAATGTCAGTGCCGCCCGTGCCCACAATGCTTTCTATGCCAGACACAGTCAGGGCACCGATTTCAAGCATTACAACAGTGTCTGTGCCTGATGTTCCGGAAACCGTTTCAACCGCAGAAATACTCAAGCTGCCTGCGGTCAGCATGGTTAGAATATCTGTACCGGTTGAGCCTGTGACGGTGTCAACACCAGACACCGACATTGAGCCGGAATTCAGCATCAGTACGGAATCGCCAGCCGCACCCGAACCAATAAACACATCAACATCAGAGACTTCAACCATACCAGCAGAAGCACTGGTGATCCGGTCTGACCCGCTGCTGCCCAACACAGACTCAAGGTCGGTGATGGACATGACGGAGGCCGCCAACAAAGTCAGCGTGTCAGTGCCAGCAGTACCCACAACCGCGTCAATGGAAGAAACGCTCAAGGACGTTGTGCCGGCCGCCAAAGAGATGGTTTCAGCGCCCGCCACCGTGCCCAGCACAGTTTCAACATCAGAAACTTCAACGGAGTTCGAATCCAGAACGGTCAGTACATCAGTACCAGAAGTACCCACCACTGTTTCAACCCCGGAAACGGACAGGTTTCCATCAGTGAGCATGCTGACCACGTCACCAGCGGCAATGGAACCGACCACAGAAGCCACTGCACTGACTGAAACCTGGGAAGCAGAAATGAACTGAACTGTGTCAGTGGCAGCACCCGTACCCACAACACTTTCCACCAACTCAACGGCAAGCGTACCGGCGCTGAGCATGGTGACTGTATCGGTACCGGCAGAACCGGTGATGGATTCCAAATCGGTCACACTGACATCACTGTCTGTTGTCAGCGTTACGTAATCTGTTTCCGAAGAAGAACCGACAATCGACTCAACATCTGAAATGAAAATACTTGAACCAGTCAGCAATGTGTCGCTTTGCAACAGCGTTACGGTATCGGTTCCGGCAGAACCTGAAATAGTTTCGATGCCCTGAACAGTAATGCTGGAGTCGGTGATCAGGGTAACGTCGTCCACGCCATCGGAACCCACCACAGTACCCACATTGGAAACACTCAAGGAACCGGCTACCGCCAAAGTCACTAGGTCTGTACCGGCATTGCCGATCACGGTTTCAACATCAGAGACTGTCAAATTGTTTGAGTCGCCCTTGGTGACTTCATCCGCACCTGAGCTGCCAACGACGCTTTCGACGTCGACAATGTTCATGCTGCCCGCATTGAGCATGGTGACGGTCTCAGTGCCGCCCGCAGTACCAATTACACTTTCAACATCAGACACCGACATTGCCCCGGCAGACAGCATGGTGACCGCATCGGTGTCGGCACTGCCAAGCACCGTTTCTATGCTGGAGACAGAGAGAATGCCATCGGTGATGATGGTGATACTGTCAGTGAAAGATGAACCCAAAATGGTTTCAAGACCAGAGACCGAAACCACACCCGCAGTCAGCAGAGAAAGCACGTCGGCCGTGCCTGTAGAACCGATGACAGAGGCAATACCGGAGATGGAAAGCCCTGTGGAATCTGAAATGGTGACGGTGTCTGTGCCGCCGCCGGTTCCAATGACAGTTTCAATTTCGGAAATCTCAATGGCACCTGCGTTGAGCAGCGTAACAGTGTCAGAACCGCCCGAAGCGCCAATCACCGTCTCAACATCGGAAACAGAAAGATTCTCGTTTGCCAGCAGCGTAACAGCGTCTGTACCGGCAGAACCCATCACGGTCTCCACTGAACTGATCGCGAGACTGCCGTCGGTTCCCAGGGTCACCGTGTCCGAGACGGAAACTGTTCCGACAATGGAATCCGTGGACCCAGTGATCTCCAGACCATTGAAGGTAATTGAGCTAGCTGCCATAATAATCTCCGGTTTTTTTAACCTGTATTGGATATTTCGGGGCAAAAAAACAACATTTTGGGCGCCCCATTTGACCCCTCTTCCTTGACTTATCGGCTCTTAACCCCTTTTTATGTAGCGTTGTTTTGTAAAAAACTGTGCGCCTCTGACTGGGCGACTTGGTTTTTGTAAACAAACGTCAATAGCCCTAAATTTCCCTCAAATTTCACCGTTATCGTTTTTGGGGTAGGTTGTACGATTCAAACATCCTGCAACTTGTGGTGCTCCATGTCCGTTCAACTCGAACTCAATGAAATTGAAAACGCGATGCGCAACAGCGCGTGGGATGTCGCGCGCAAAAAAGCCGCACAACTGGTGAAGAAGCATCCCCAGGCCAGCAGCGCCTACAACGCCTTGGGCGTGGTGGCCAGACGTTTGAATCAATTTGATGAAGCCATTGCAAATTTCCGCAAGGCACTTTCCCTGAGCAAAGACGCAAACGAGCAATCGGTGCTCAACTTCAACATTGCACAATGCCTTTTCGCCTTGGGCGATGTGAACAACAGCCTGCCGCACTATGAAAAAGCACTGATCTTAAACGCCGGCAACACCGCAGCCCTGTGCGCCATGAGCAACGCCCTGCGTGAACTGGGCCGGACAACCCAAGCCATTGAGCAATTAAGCGCCAGCCTGAAACAGCAGCCAAAGCAAGTGGATGTGTTGCTCAGTCTGGGTGTGTGTCACCAGCAACTTGGAGAAGTAGAAAAGGCGCGTAGCTGCTATACAGAACTGCTGGAAATTGACCCCACCCATGCCATCGGCCTTTACAACCAAGCCTGCTTGCACAACGAGGCTGGCGAACTCACCAAAAGCCAGGCCTTGCTGAAGCAGTCGCTGCAAAGCGACCCGAATTATCTGGATGCCGTGAGCATGCTGCTGCGCGTCAGCCAGCAAATGTGCGACTGGGCCACCACCGAACCGCTGGAACAACAATCCATCAAAGCCGTGGAAGACGGACACAGCATTTTTCCGTTTGCATTTCTTTCATTGCCAGCCACGCAAGCCCAACACGCCCTGTGCTCCAAGCGCTGGTTCGAGCGTCGCTACAAAAAACGCACGCCACTGGAAAAACCGGTTGCCCATGCGCACGCGCGAATTCGTGTGGGTTGGTTGTCCAGCGACTTTCATGACCACCCCACCGCACGCTTGCTGGTGGAAGCGTTGGAATTGATGGACCGGCAGCAATTCGAGCTCTATGGATATTCCGGCGGCCCCAACGACAACAGCGACATGCAGCAGCGCATTCGCGCCAGCTTTGAGCATTTCACAGACATTCGAACACTGAATGACCAAGACGCTGCGCTGTGCATTATTCGCGATGAAATAGACGTGCTGATAGACCTTGGCGGCTACACGGCCAACAGCCGTACCGGCGTCATGGCTTACCGGCCCGCTACCGTACAAGCGCAATATCTAGGGTTCCCCTGCAGCCTGCAGGCACCGTGGGTGGACTATGTGATTACAGACCAAACCGTGACACCACTGGATCACCTCAACCTGTACTCGGAAAAAGCCGCCTACCTGCCGCATTGCTACCAAAGCAACGACAGGCAACGAAAAGAATTTGGCAAGGTAAATCGAGCGCAGGAAGGCCTGCCAGAAAACGCTGTGGTGCTGGCCAGCCTGAACCAAAGTTATAAAATCCGCAGCGACTTGTTCGCCGCCTGGTGTGAAATACTGAAACGCTGCGACACAGCGGTGCTCTGGCTGCTGGCCTTCAATGAAGAAGCGGTTGCCAACCTGAAAGCTGCGGCCGTGAAAAACGGCGTCAGCGCGCAACGTCTGATTTTTGCAAAGCCCGCACCCAACCATTACCACCAGTCGCGCTTGGCGCTGGCCGATATTTTTTTGGACACCTGGCTTTACAACTCACACACCACCGCCAGCGACGCTTTGTGGGTAAAAAAACCCCTGGTAACCTTGTGCGGGGAAACCTTTCCTTCACGGGTGGCCGCCAGCATTTTAAAAGCCGCTAAGCTGGATTTGTTGATTACAGATTCGCCGGCGCAATACATAGACACCATAGAACGGTTGGTCAAGGACTCCCGCTTCAAACGTTTGATTGATAAAGCACTCAATGCCAATCACCTGAAATGGGCTTTGTTCGACACGCCTGAATGGACTCGCTCTTTGCAAGACCTGTTCGTGCAAATGCACCAAAAAGCGCAAATGAAGCAGGCACCCGAACTGTTGTTCGCCAACACTGACAAAGAAAAAAACGCCATGGAAACCACTCTGCAAAACAGCAGCGCAAGCATTTCAAAGACACGCAAGGAATTGCTCATCGGCTGCGGCTCCAACCATTCAAAAAAGCTGTGCATCAACAACCGCTCGCAATGGGAAGGCTTGGTAACGCTGGATTACAACGGCGACCACAAACCTGACTTCGTGCATGACCTGACGCAACTGCCCTTGCCATTCGCGAACGACGAATTCGATGAAATTCACGCCTATGAAGTGCTGGAACACACAGGCGCGCAAGGCGACTATAAATTCTTTTTTGCGCAGTTCGAAGAGTTTTACCGCATTCTTAAAAACGGTGGCGTTTTAATGGCAACTTGCCCTTCGCGCAATTCGCCGTGGGCGTGGGGCGATCCCTCGCACACACGTTTGGTGCAACCGGAAAACCTGATTTTTTTGGACCAGTCTGAATACATCAAACAAGTGGGCATTACCGCCATGTCGGACTTCCGGAACATCTATTCGGCCGACTTCACCCCCCTGTTTGCAAAGGATGACGGCAATACGTTTTCTTTTGCCATCAAGGCCGTCAAACCGACGCGGCACCGCAGACCTACAAAATGAACATGCAAGACCTGAAAGCCTCCGACAAACTGCTGACCCAAGCCCTGGAGGCCTACCAAGAAAAGGCCTACGACAAAGCGCATGCGCTGATTTCAACGGTACTGAAACAACAGGACAAACGCGCCGACGCCTGGACCCTGCTGGGCATGGTGCAGCGGCAAAACGGACAACTCGACGAAGCCAGAAAAGCGCATTTGCGCGCCATTGAAGTGCAGGCCAACTACGCCAGCGCCTACAACAATCTGGCCAACCTTGAGCGTGAGGCCGGGCATGTGGACGAAGCCATCAGGATTTACCAGCAAGCCACATTGCACGCGCCTGATGACGCCAGCATCTGGGGTAACCTGGGTTCTGCGCTTGCGCTGAAAGGTGCACACAACGCCGCAGAAAAAGCCCTGCGAACAGCCTTGGGCATCAACCCGAATTTTGCCGATGCGCATTGGGATCTGGCGCTGGCCTTGCTGAACCAGGGGCAATTCAAGGAGGCATTTGCAGCGTATGAATGGCGCTTTGAACGCAAGCAACCCGAGCGCCCGAAATACACCGCACCGGTGTGGAATGGCGAGCCTTTGAAAGGCCGCCTGCTGCTGTACGCGGAACAAGGTTATGGCGACTGCCTGCAGTACCTGCGCTTTTTACCGCATACGCTGAATCAGGTGGACAGCGTGGTGCTGTATGTACAAGCGCCACTGGAAAAATTACTGAAAAGTTTCGATCTTAAAAACGTCAGTGTGGTGACCACACTGCCCGATGAAAGAGACGTAGCGCAAGCCTTTCAGGCGCACGCCTCTTTGCTCAGTTTGCCTGCCCTGCTGAACAAGTCAGAACAACTGCTTGGACAGTCGGGAGTGTACCTGGCCGTTGATAATAAAAAGTCGGCCCAATGGAAAGAGCGCACGAACGCTCACACCGCACTGAAAGTTGGACTTGTTTGGGCAGGCAACCCGAATGTCAAGAACGACAAAATCCGCTCTCCCCGTTTTGCCGCCATCGCACCGTTGCTGAAGGTGCCGGGCACACAATTTTTCAGCCTGCAAAAGGGCGACGGGCTAAAAGACCTGGAGGGTACTGCACTGCCGGAAAACCTTGTGATTCTGGATGCGGAACTCAATGATTTTCTGGACACCGCCTGCGCCATCAGCGCCATGGATCTGATCATCACCTCCGACACCTCAGTGGCCCACCTGGCCGGTGCCTTGGGCAAGCGAGCGTGGGTACTGAACCCGATGATTCCCGACTGGCGATGGGTCGGGCCATTGAACACCTCTTACTGGTACCTCAATGCCAAGGTCTACAAAGCGCACATGCGCGGCGATTGGTCTGCCGTGATGCAGTGCGTGGAAGAAGACCTGCAACACGCGGTGCAGCACCGCCTGCAACTCGATGCAGTGGTGGGAAAAGCCTTGGCGCTGTATCAGCAAAAGCAGTTCGGTCTTGCCTGGGACCAAGTTCAACTGGCCTTGGACATTGAATCAAACCGCGTCGATATCTGGAACCTGGCTGCGGTGCTGGCAAAAAACCTGAACGCCCCGCTTTGGGCAGAAATGGCCTACCGCAACGCACTGCGGCTCAACCCGCGATTCAGCGATGCGCGTTGCAATCTGGGGCACTTGCTGAAAGCCCAGGGGCGCCTTGAAGACGCCTTGGTGATGTACCGGCTGGCGTGTGAAATAACCCCGGAAAAATCAGGCTTGTGGGTGGACCTGTCAGACTGCCTGCGTCAGGCAGAACAAGCTCAGGCAGCCAAAGAGGCTGGCGAAAAAGCAGTGGCACTGGATGCTGGCAGCGCCGAAGCCTGGAACGTGCTGGGGGCTGCCCAAACCGAGCTCGGCGCAACCGGCGAAGCCCGCGATTGTTTTTTAAAAGCGGTGAGCATCAAACCGAACATGGTGGAGGCGGTTTACAACCTGGGCGTCAATTACCACAAACAGGGCGAAGCGCTGCTGGCCATTGAACAGTTTCAACACGCCCTGCAAATAGACCCGAAGCACTGTTCGGCGCAATACAACATGGGTTCTTGCCTGCAGGAACTGGGGCGCTCCGTGGAAGCCGAAGAAGCCTTCAGAAGGGCCTTGCTGATCAAACCGGAACACTTTCCATCCCTGTTCAGCCTGGCCGCCATGTGCCACTTTTCCGGCAAGTTCAAGGAAGCCTACGAACTGGAAAAGGTTTGCCTGCAGCGCGAGCCTGGCATGTTGGCCATGAAAGTGGACATGCACTACCTCGCACTGAAAACAGGTTACTGGAAAGACATTCCACAACTGGCGGAACTGACACGCGAACTGTTCGACAAAGAACCCCTTGAAGAACCACCACCACCGTTTTCTCTGATGGTGCTGCCCACCCCCATGACAGAAGGCGAGCAACTGAAAATAGCCAAGGCGTGGTCGCGTGTGAAAGCAAAAAACGTAAAACCCCTGGCGGAAAAAAAACCCGACCCGGCCGCCGGAAAAAACAGAAGAATGCGCGTGGGCTATGCCTCCAGCGACTTCCACAACCATGCCACCATGCACCTGATGCGCGGCATGTTTCCATTGCACGACAGAAAAAAATTCGAAGTATTCGGTTATTCCTGGGGGCCGGATGACAATTCAAGCTATCGCAAAGACGCCGAACAGGGCATAGAGCATTTTAAAGACCTGCAAGGCAAAAGCAGCACGGAAATTGCACGCATCATTGCCGCGGACAACATCGACATTCTGGTGGACCTGAAAGGCCACACCCGCGATTCCCGCATTGAGGTGTTCTACCACAAGCCCGCGCCTGTTCAGGCGCAGTACATCGGTTATCCGGGCTCACTCGGTGCAGAGTGTTTTGACTACATCATTACCGACCGGGTGGTAACACCGCCCGAACAGCAAGCCTTCTACACAGAAAAGTTTGCCTACCTGCCGCATTGTTATCAGGTCAATGACCAGGAACAAAGCATAGACACAGAAGTGCCCAGCCGGGCAAAAGCACAACTGCCAGAAAACGCCTTTGTGTTTGCCTGCTTCTGTTCGCACTACAAGGTGGACCCGTTTGTATTTGCCGTCTGGATGCGGGTGCTAAAAGCCGTTCCCGACAGCGTGCTGTGGTTGTTGGCCGGACCGGAAAGCGTACAAAACAACTTTATAGACAATGCCATTGCAGCCGGCATTGAAAAGCACAGAATTGTGTTTGGTGCGGTCATGGCAAAACCGAAACACCTGGCACGCCTGGGGTTGGCGGATCTGTTTTTAGACACCCGCTGGTACAACGCCCACACCACCGCGAGCGATGCGCTGTGGGCAGGCGTGCCGGTGCTCACCTGCCCCGGCAACACATTTGCACAACGTGTGGGTGCCAGCCTGGTACATGCCATTGAAATGCCGGAATTGGTTGCAAAAGACTGGGACAATTATGAAGCCTTGGCCATTGCAATTGCCAAGGACAAACGCCAGGCCGCACAACTTAAAATGAAACTGGCCAACAAACGGCTGACTGCGCCGCTGTTCCAGACCGCAAAATTTGTCAGCGATCTGGAACAACTTTACAGCGATATGTGGGAAGAAGTGTTGCAGCGTTAACCAAGGGGCAAGGAAGCGCTTACTCCTCTTGCTTGCCCAGCAGTACCGCAGCCAGTGCCGGCAATAAAAACACCGCGCCCAACATGTTCACCAAGAACATGAAAGCCAGCAACACACCCATGTCGGCCTGGAACTTCAAGGCAGAAAACGCCCAAGTGCCCACACCAATGGCCATGGTCACCGCCGTGAACAAGGCGGCAGTACCGCGCTGGCGCAAGGCGGCGGCAAAGGCCTCAGGCAAATCCATGCCGGCTGCCATTTCCGCTTTCATGCGCTCATAGAGGTAGATGCCGTAATCAACGCCCACGCCCACGCCCAAGGCCACCACAGGCAAGGTGGACACTTTCAGGCCAATGCCCAGCCATGCCATCAGCGCATTGCACATCACAGACACAATGGCCAGCGGCACAATAATGCACAACACCGCTTTAACGGATCTGAACTCCAGGAAACACAACAAGCTGATGGTGCCAAACAACATCAACAGCATGGTGATTTCAGAGGCTTCCACCGCTTCATTGGTCGCAGCCATGACACCCACGTTACCACTGGCCAGCAACAGGTCCACTTTGTCCGACGGGTTGTTGGCAATGTAGGTTTTGATTTCCCTGAAAATATGCGCAATGCTTTCGCCCTGGTGGTCTTTGGTGAACACCAACACCTGCATGGCGCTGCAATCGGGGTTGAGCAAACCGGTGGCACTGTCAATGGGTGTGGTGGCCTGCATCAATGAATCGCGGTTGCGAGACAACACACGCCAGCGCGGGTTGCCCTCGTTGTTCGCACCGGCCAGCAACTTCGCGGCACTGGCCAGCGAAATTGTGCTTTGCACGCCATGCACATTGCGCATGTGGGTTTCAAAGCGGTCGATTGCGTGCATCACATCGAAGTCTGTGCAGGCGCCATCCACATTCTTGCTTTGCGCCACCACAGACAACACATCCACACCAATGGCGAAGGAATTCACAATGGCAGCGGTGTCTTTGTTGTAGACGGAGTCATCGTGCAATTCAGGAATACCGCGACCCAGGTCACCGGTTCTCAGCTCTCTGGATTTCACCGCAGACAGCCCTGTAAGCACCGTGGCAACCGCCAGCACCACCAAGGCAGGCTTGGGTTTGGCCAAGCCCTTCAGGCTGTTCCAGAACCAGTCGCCAGAGCCTTCGCGCCCCCGCATTGACGCCTGGCTGTAAACATCCAGACGCATGTAGGACAACAACACCGTGAGCAGCATTTTGTTGGTGATGATCATCACCGCCACCCCCACGCTGGCGGTAATGGCCAGTTCGCGCACCATGTCAATGGCAATCAGCAACATCACCATGAAGCCCAAGGCATTGGCCAGCAAAGCCATGGCGCCCGGCACAAACAAACTGGTGAATGCAGCGCGTGCCGCCGTCAGGCTGTCCGCACCGTGTATCACTTCCATTTTCCAGGCGTTGGTCATTTGCACCGCGTGGCTCACACCAATGGAAAAAATGAGGAACGGCACCAGTATGGACATCGGATCAATGCCAAACCCCATGATGGGCAACAAGCCCAGCAACCACACCACCGGCACCAATGCGCACACCAAGGCCAGCACCGTCAGCTTTAGCGAGCCGCTATACCAGAACAGCAGCAAGGAGGTGATAAAAAACGCCAGCACAAAAAACACCAGCACCCCTTTTGCACCCGAACTGATGTCGCCCACCGCCTTGGCAAAGCCAATGATGTGAACATCCACGTTTTCGCTCTGGTATTTGCTGCGGATTTCTTCCAGCTTTGCAGACACGCTGTTGTAGTCGAGTTTCGCACCCGTGGTCGGGTCAATTTCCAGCAACTCGCCCACCACCAAAGCGCCTTTGAAATCGTTGGAAACCAAACGCCCCACACGCCCGGATTTCAGCACATTGATGCGCACTTTTTCCAGATCGGCCTGCGACCCGGAAAACGTGGAAGGCACCACATTGCCCCCGGAAAACCCCTCTTCCACCACCTCAACAAAACGCACATTCGGTGTAAACAAAGACTGTACCGAAGGGCGGTCCATGCCGGGAATAAAAAACACATCGTCTGTCACACCCTTAAGGGCCTTGAAGAAACCCTGGGTGTAAATATCGTCTTCCTTGGTGCGTAACGCCACCAGCACGCGGTTGGCGCCACCAAAGGTTTTTTGATATTCCACGAAGGTTTTCATATAAGGGTGTTCAAGCGGAATCATTTTTTTGAAACCCGCATCCACCCGCAACAAGGTGGCGGAATACGCCAAGCCTATGGTGATCAGCACAAACAACGCCAGCCAGAAAGGCCGCCCGGAAAACAGCACATCGGCAATGCCCTGCACCACCGGATTGACCTTCTTTTTTTGATTTGGATTATTCACGTGCGCCTCCTTCAGCCACCACCGCTGTCATTTCAACCGCACCGCGTTCCCCCAGCGCCAACCATTTTGTTTTGCTCACCGGCAGTATGGCCATGTGCAACAAGTTGCCAGGCGTGCTTTTTTTGGTGAAGGTTTTGCCTTCATCGCCGCTGACCCACACCGTGCCCTCCTGCCCTGCCAGCACCACTTGCTTGTCTATCATGCGACCGGCGAACAAAGACGCCGTGCCCTGCATCTCAACCGGTTCCAGCGTTTTTGCGCCCACGGTGTAACGCATCACATGGCCGCGCATGCCAAACAGCACCGCCGTGGTTTCATTCACCGGCACAATGCCAAAGTAACTGCCGCCATAAGGCGAAGCCACTGCAACCCACTTCTCGCCGTTGTCCGAACTGACTTTCGCAGTACCGCTTTCGCCCACCAGCAGCAGCGTTGTTTCATTCAAGCGCACAATGGAATTCAGGTGTTTGTCGTCTTGGGAAATGCTTTGACGCTCCCAAGTGTTGCCAGCGTCAGTGCTTACCAAATACTGGTGGTAGGCACCCACGGCAATCAGGTTTTGTTCATCGAGAAACACCACATCCATCAGCGGTGCTTCATCATCGGGGGCGCTGTATTTTTCCACCCAGGTCAGGCCGGCGTCTTCGGTTTTGAGAATCACTGCATCATGCCCCACGGCAATGCCAATTTTGTCATTGAACATGCGCAAGCGTGTCAGTGTGGCCTTGGTGGGCGAGGCAACGAATTGCCAGGTTTTTCCAGCGTCGTCGGAATAAAAAATACGGCCCGCATCGCCCACGGCAATCAAGCGGTCGCCGGCTTTTTGTGCGTCTTCAATCAGGGCAATCCGCAGGCTTTCTTCTGTGGCTGGCAACAGCACCGGAGGGCGGTGGGAAAACGCATAACCCACAATGCCCGCAATACAGGCAATAAGGAACAAACCTATTATTTTTTGCATGATTCAGTTCGGTGATTAATCCATAAAAAAAGCCAGTGCAGCGAAAAACCGCACTGGCCCTTACTGCCTACAGCGTATTAACGTGTGCCGAGATTACGAAGGTTTGCAGGTGTGTAATCTGCATTTGTCCGTACAATCTTTTCATAAAACTTCGGCTCTTCCGCACGCACGCTGGACACCAGATAACGACCGGAACTTAAGTCGTGCTGGGCCTCAATGGTGGGGTAGTACATGGGCACGTTGGGCATCTGAATGCCATGCTGCTCGGCATAACGGTACAACTCGCCACGCGCATCGTACTTGTCGGAAGCCACAATCATCCAAGAGTCTTCGTCAATGTAGAACACACGTTTTGCATACACGTTGGTGGTGCCCTCTTTCAAGGTTGCCTCAACCACCCAAACGCGGTGCAGCTCATAGCGGTTGAAGTCTGGGTTCAAGTGCCCGGGGCGAATCATGTCG
>JAJTDO010000047.1:14187-24817 GCA_021300475.1 Burkholderiales bacterium
TCGGCCAGTTTGGTGAAGTTGCCGCTGATTTTGTAGGCATTGTAGGGAATGTACATTTCCTTCTTGCCCGCCAGCTTCCAGTTGTAACGGTCGGTTGCACCGTTGAACATCAGGAAGTCGTCGTTGGTGCGCAGGCCGTCAGAGGCCGAACCGGGGTTGTCGTAAGACACGTTCGGTGCCAAACGAACACGGCGCTGCCCTGCGTTGTAAATCCACGCCTGACGCGGTGCCTTCACCTGGTCTGCATATTCGTGCACCAGCAAAATGCTGCCGGCCAAGCGTGCAGGTGCCGTGGTCACTTGCAAGAAGTTAAACAGCTTGTTGTCTTCCTTCTCGGCGTCCGGCTTGGTCATGCTGCCGTAGTGCAAATCGTATTCATATTCAAAACGCACCGGTGTGTAAGTGCCTTCACGCGTTACTGGCAATTGGCTCCACTGGGTTGCATAGGTGTCGCCTTTGTAGCGCACCAAATGGTTCCAGATGGCTTCCAGACCGTTTTGCGGAATTGGGAAAGGAATACCGCCCTTGGCACCCAAAATACCGTTGCCGCCTTCGGCCAGTTTCACTTTCGTGGCGTTGGCCAGCGTTTCGTCATAGTGCTTCTTGGGGAAAGAAGCCGTGCGGCGTGTTTGGTAAACAGGCAATTTGAAGGTGCTGTATTTTTTCAGCATTGCCATTTGACCAACCGTCAGTTGGTCTTTGTACTTCTCCATGTTGGACGCATCAATGGTGAACAAAGGCTTGTCCGCAGCAAACGGATCTGCATAGTGCCCACCTTCCTTGAACCCCGGTGTGGGCGTGGTGTGGCCACCTGTATAGGCAGGAATGGTTCCAGCCGCATTGCCCGCCATTTCAGCCCCCATGGGGGTCAGCGATTTGCCCAGTTTTGCCGCTTCTGCGGCAGACACTTCAGCCAGCGCGCTGTGGGAGGCAAACGCCATGCCCAAGGCCAGACTCAGAGCAGAATAAAACATTGGTTTCATGAGTAGATCTCCAGAATCTTTTTATTAGAATGAGTAACTGACCGTGGCGGCAATGAAGTCGCGGTCTTTGAGCGGGTTGGCGGAGGATGAAACAGGACCACCTTGCAAAGGTGACATCCCCGAGTAAGTGCGTCCTCCCATAAATCCTGTGTATGAAAGGTCAGCCTGCCAAGTGTTTCTCCAATTGGCAGTCACCCCGAAATTAATGGATTGCGTGCCCTGGTTAAAAGTAGGGCCGACGCCTCTTACGTCATGAGCAAACGCAATACGCGGGGTGAGCGTGGCAGACCCCAACGCATTCGGATAGTCGGCACGCGTCAGCAGCCTGTACCCCCACGAACGCTTGGTCGCATAACCGTTCGGATTTACTGCGGGTGCACCTCCTCGCAGTGCCGAAGCCGCGGGCACACCAGCGCCGGGCCCTTCAAATAATATGCCCTCTGGTAGGTCAAGGTAGGTCAAGCCAATCTCTCCCACCGCAGTCAATTGGCTAGCACCCAACTGGGGGCCAAAGGATTTGGTTGCGGTGCTTTGCAGCTGATGCATCTTTACTTCGCGATAACCTTGGATATAGGAGCCATTTGGTGCTGTTGGGGAAACGCCCGCTTGGTTGAGAGTGCTAGCCCCCATTAAAACTGCGTTAGGCGTCGCACCCACGATCAACTCAATCGCGGATAACTGCACTGGCTGGTTTGGGCGATAAGAATACTCAGCCTGTAGGGCCGTGCCATCCGACAAAGAACCACTTGCACTAAGGCCATATAAGCGGATGTCAGATGGATATTCAACAATCGCCTGTCCAAATGTTGACACTCCAGGAACACCTTTATTCAGACTTAAAAATGGCGTTCTGCTGTGGTAATTCATTGCAAAAAAGCCGAACTCTGTATTGTTCAAGGATGGTGCCAAAACCCGCGCAGCCAAACCAAATTGCCCATTGTCACTAGGGTTCCTTATAGCCGATATTACGCGCCACATCCACAGGGTTAATTGAATTGATACCGTTGGGAATAAAAGTGCTTTCACCCCAGTTAATAACTTGGCGGCCCAAACGTGCATTTAATGCTTTGCCACCCAAATCAAAGGAGCCTCGAACGTAAAAGTCCAGAATTCGTGCGTCGTCTTTCAAACGCTTTTTCGCCTCAGGGGAAAGGCCGGCACTTAAACCGCCAGTCGACGCGTTCTTAGACTCAATTGCCGTGTCATAAAAGGCCAGCGTTCTACCGAAAAATCCAAAATTTCTGTAGCTCAGTTCCAGATCATTGTTCATCTTGAACAATGAAGAAATAACATCGCCGCGGTCGTAGGTGCGGTTGCCGTCATCAGCGTTTTGGGAGGCATTGGTGCCGCCATTTGCAACCCCCACCAACGTGTTATCCCGCTTATCCGCCCTCATCAAAACACCATAAGACAAGGTCGTATCAAAACTGCCCTTCACTTCGCCATCGGCCAAAGTGAATTCAAACGCCTGCGCAGGTGCAACGGCAAACATCGCACTGGCAACGGCGGCACTCAACATGGTTTTGCTGAACAATTGGGTGGGGTGGCGGTAAGCTGCCATATAACTCTCCTCGGTGGTTTTTACAGATTTATTTTTTATTTTGTTGCCTCAGGTTCTTTGCCGCTTGTCTGTACGGTCTCGACCCTATAATTCGAATAAGAGTACAAATTTCAAATATATTCTAATTGTTGTGAAATCTAACATTGCCCGCCAATATTTGGCAAACAACTTTTCCAATGAATTGCCCAGTGGGGGCTTAAAATGGCATTTGCGTGCTTTTCTGCGCCACAAAAAATGGGTTCATCTCAAAAACGGCTTGAACACTGGGCTTGCTGACTGGCGGGTCAGCAAAAATGAATTACTTTTGGTGGGCCCCAGCGCCGGTTGGACCTTGCCAAGCGCCTACTTAAACCAGTTTTCGCGCATTCACGCCATAGACCTCGACCCACTGGCCAAGCGTCTCTTTCTCAGCAACCATCCGCTGCTAAAAAACAAGCTTCACTGGCAAACAGCAGACTACCTTGAGCAACTGCCGCAGTGGCTTGCAAACCCTGAAAATGCCAACACGCCAGTGCTGTTTTGCAATACGCTGGGCCAACGCGGTTTGCACACTGAAAACCTTGACCAAGCGCTTGCTGATTTTTCAAAACTGCAAGGCTGGGTGAAAAACCACGACTGGTTCAGCTACCACGACAGACTCTCATTTCAACTGCCAAAGCGCTGCAATTCCCACAGTATTGTTAAAGAACTTTCCACTACCCTCTCGCACTTGAAACAAACCGGCACTTTACCGACAGAACAATTACTATCAGCGTTAAGACTTGCAGATTTACCAGGAATACAAGGTTTGCAACTGGAAGTTACAGACCATTGCACGCAACACTTGTTGCCTCATACGTCCAGCAGAGCCTACCGGGTCTGGCCCATGACCCCGCGCAATGTCCACATTATTGAAATGGGTTTTTCTAGTGTTAAAACACTTAATTTGTTAAACTCAATACAGACATATACATAACAAAAATACCTTGTTCGCCCAAAGTAAAACAACAAGCAAAAAAACAAGCGAACCGGAACGACGCAAGGGAGGCTCCATGACCAAGGTTTACATACTCGAAGACGACTCATTGCTCGGGCCCACCATGAAAGACCTGGTTGAAATTTCCGGCGAACACTTTGAAACCAAATTGTTTGTGTATTTCAGTGATTTCATGGCCGCGGTAAAAAACAGTCCGCCAGACGCCACCATCGTAGACCTGAACGTGCCGGACAAATCCGGCGCCAGTATTGTCAGCGAATTGAGCGTTGCATTCAGCAGAGGTCCGGTATTTGTGTATTCCGGCGATTATGAAGCGCTTGAAGCGGTCAGCGCGCTGGCGTTGCCCCGCGTCAGCACTTCTTACAAAACAGACAGTTTTGACACCGTTATCGGCTGGCTGGAAGGCTTGGCGGCATGATTACCCGCCCCACTGAAACCCGCTGACACCAAGAACAAACGCCATGGCAGAAAAGCAACTTGTACTTGCAGAGATCAACAATTTCCTGATCAGCTTCAAACACCTGCTTGAAGGCAGCCAAATGGGTTTCTGGTTGTGGAAATCAGAGTTGTTCTCTCAGGGTTTAGGCACCTCGCTGTTCGACAACGACGACTTTCTGGTCTGTGGCCACCCTTTTGAGCAACTGGACCTTGAGCTGGATCCGGTGCGTTGTTCCATGAAGAAGTTCTCTTCCATGGTGCACCCTGAAGACGCCAAAGTGATTTCAGAAAACTTGCGCAATGTACTGACAGGCAAATTGAATTGCTACTCGCTGCGCTACCGGGTGCTTAACCGCCAAGGTAAGTACATCAGTTTCAGCATTCGCGGCTATATTCTTCTCAGCCCGGTGAACAACCAGCCCATGGCCATTTACGGCAGTGCGGAAGTGGTGCCGACCACACTGAACCCGCACGACGCACCCAACCTTAAAACCACCCACACACCGGTGACTTACGAAGTGCTTCAGGCCCAGGAAGACATTGCCCGCCTCAACACCGCGCTGCCGGCAGACACCCGCTTGGTACTTTGGCAATGGCATGCAGAAAATGCCAGCAACGGCATTGGCAGCAGTCAATTTCTACAAGGTACCTTGTCTGGTCCGGAATCTTTTTTAAGCAATCTGGGTTACCCAGCCTCTAGAACCATGAAGGCGGTGGACTTTTGCAAATTGCTGATTTACCCGGACGACCTGACACGCTTTAACAACGCAATCCAAGACACCTTCACCCACGACACCCCCTTTGACTGCACCTACCGTTTGCAACACAAGGCTGGCGACGTTATTTGGGTGCAGGTGCTGGGGCAGGTCAAACGCTGTAACAATGGGCTGCCGCTGCACATGGTGGGCACCATAGAATCGGTGCAGGAGGACAACAAGGCCGCCATGCTGCTGATGAAGGAAGTCGGCAATGAAAAAAGCGTCAGTAGCTTGCGTTTGAATACGCTCTACGCTGTCAGCCACGACTTGGCCAACCCACTGGCAGCCGTAAAGTTTGCAGCCCGTCTGGGCAAAGGCATTCCCAAGGAGACCGCCAACTACAAAGAGCGCATCCACCAGCAATTTGACCGCGTACTCGAAGGCGCCGAGCGCATGGGCCGCCTCATTGAAGACTCAGTGACACTGGCCCGCGTCTGCAATACCCGCGAATTCAAACAAGAAGATTTGCGCTTGCAGGGCGAGGTGCTGCATTGGGTGGGCACCTTGTGCCAACAACATAAAAAGAACCCGGAAGATGTGCTGATTGATGTGCAACCCGAGGTCATCATTCACAACATTCCCTTGCTTCCCATGTCCAACATGCTGAGCAACCTGATCGGCAACGCAATTAAATACACACCGGTTGAAGGCGCAAAAGTCAGAATTTCATACTCTTTAACAGAGCAAGGCCGGAAACATCGGATAATCATTGAAGACGAGGGCATAGGCGTTCCTGAGAAACTCCGGGAGGAACTGTTCCAGCCCTTCAACCGAGGTGACAATGTTGCACATATCAAAGGGCGAGGACTGGGTCTTGCGATCGTTAAAAAATCCGTTGAACTGCTTGAGGGCTCCGTTCGCACAGACCATTTGCCGCAAGGCACCCGCTTCACGGTGGAATTGCCCAACAAGGACTTCTCGCCGTGGCAAATAACCGACTCGCCGTAAGCCCCCACTCAGAAACACTGAACACAAATTCCAGCTCGCAGGCCGACGACTTCTGCTTTCTGATTGTGTTGCTGGTATTTTTTTCAAACCTAGCGAGTGGCGTAATTTATGGTGCACTCGGAGAACGGTTTTTATGGGGAGCAGCCTGCCTGCTGCCTACAGCACTGGCACGTTTTGCGCGGCCCAACTCCGGCATTTCCATGGCGTTCATCAGCATCGGTCTGTTCACTTCTCTGGCGGCCTGGGTGCGACCAGACATTGAAACGCTGGCCTTGCACTCGGTGTTTTTGTTGGGCATGCCGTGCCTGCTGGTGTATAGGAACTGGCGCGCGCAATGCTACTTTGCGCTGGTCTGGGGGCTTTCAGCGCTGCTGTATTCCGGCAACGGAGCGTCTGCATTGCCCGCACCTGCAAACCACTACCTGAGCTTTATTGTGCTGCAAACCTTGGTGATGGTCAGCGTTGCACGCTACTTGGCAAACCTGCAATTGCAAGCCAGTGAGGCCCAATGGCTGTTAAGCCGCCTGAGCAGTGAAACCCACATTGACCTGACCCACAGGGCAACACCTGAAGGAACCACAAAAAAAGGTGCAGGCAGCCCGTCCGTTTATGCGCAGATCTTCGATCAGTTCGCCGACAACATGACGCGCATTGTGGCGGCGTTCAACATGCTCAAAGACGACATGAAGCACCTGTCTGAAATTGCCGGTCGCCTGCGACAAAAAGCGGCGGTGCAAAAAGAACGCTCAGAAATGGGCGCTGAACAGGTCGGCCTGATTTACGAAAGCAACGACAAACTCTCCAGCCGCGGTGAGGCCGTGGCCCAAACAGCACGCGGCGGCTTTGACACCGCACAACGTATTCTTGAAGCCGCGCAGCAATATGAAAGCGAAATGCAGACCGTGCGGGAGCGGGTTCAAACCGGGCGCGAGCACATCGACAAACTGTTTCACAAGCTGGTGCAGGTAAAAGCGGCCATGACCGCCGTGCGCAACATCACGGAAAAAATCAGCGCGGTCAGTCAGGCCAAGAACACGTCGGAAACCCAAGTGGAGGACATGCTGCGTCTGGCCCGTCTGGGCGAAGAAGCCACGCTGCAATACGACCACATGGAAATCACAGTTGAAGAATTGACTACCGCCATCTACAACATCACGCAAGTCATGACCCTGTTTCAGGAAAAGGTGGAGATGTCTTTCAACATGACGCGCCAGATCAGCAAATCCACCCATGCGCTTCAGGAAGAAAACAGCAGCACTGCGCAAGCCATTGAAGACATGGTGATGGAAATGCACAAAAACCAACGTCAGGCCATGGATTTGCTCAGTTCACTGGAATTTGCAAGAAACGCCAGTCAGGAAGCCATCGGGGTGCTGGAAAGTTCAGCCCGGCACATTGTGCGCACCGAACAACTGGTGGGCGAAATGGAAACACGCCTGATGCGGTTTAACGTATGAATTTAAGCCAGCACCTTCAAGACCCCTTGATCAAAAGCCTGCTGGCCGACGAGCATCGCTGCATCGCCCTGCTGTGCAATTTGTCCGGGCGTGTTGAAATGCTGGCCAGCAGCCGCGCCTGGCGAGACACCATGGGCGCCAGCATACGGATGGAAAGAATCGGCGAAATCTACAGCGCAGCCCTGCTCTCTGATTTAAGCCAGGCCGCCAGACAACAGTGCGGCTGGGCAGCCAGTGGCTGGGCACAGGGTGCAGCCTACTGGACACACATGGAACTGTGGCCCCACCAGGGCATGAGCCTGCTGTTCCTCAGGCCTTCAGAGCCCGTCAGAACCCCCACCTCGGCCAACGCGCAGTTGTTGTTTCACAGCCTCCACGACAACAAGGAACGGCAAGTCAAACCGCCAGACCTTGTGGTCACCACCTCGCTCAATGGCAACATCCTTGAAACCACCGCCGCACTGCCGCAATTGTTTCAAAGCAGCAAGGCGCGCATGGTGACGGCACCGTTTGAACAGTGGGTGGCCGCACAAGACTTGGGGTTTTTCAAGAGCATGCTGAACCGCTGTGGCGGCACCGACGAACGGCTGGAAGGTGAGTTTCGCCTGCGCCACCCGAAAGGCGGAATGCTGAACTACCACTGGACGGCGGTTAAAAGCAGCGGCAATGTATGTTGGCTGGGCAGTGCGCAAGGCAGTTCCCTGGCCACCACGCTGGTCAGAACTGAAGAGCGGCTGCACCTGATATTGGACAACATCGAAGACGGTTTTTTGTCGCTCGACGGCGACTGGAACATGTCCTATATCAACTTCAACGCAGCACAAACCTTCGGTAAAAATACCGAACTGCTGCTGGGCAAAAACATCTGGACAGAACTGCCGGAACTGGCCCGTTCAAAGTTTCGTTCGCAACTCTACCGCGCCGTCTCCACACAACTGACGCACACCTTCGAGTGGTTCAAGGAAGAGGCCTGGTTGCTGGTGCGCTGCTTTCCCGGCAAGCAAGGCGTGTCGGTGTTTTTATCCGACATCACGGGCATCAAGGCAAACGAGGAAAAAGCTCGGCATCAAGCCCTGCACGATAGCCTGACCGGCCTGCCCAACCGCGAATGCGCCAGACTGGAACTGGACAATGCAATTGCCGAAGCCAGAAAACTGGACAAAAAAGTGGCGGTGCTGTTCATGGACCTGGATGGCTTTAAAAAAGTCAATGACACCCGCGGCCATGAAACCGGAGACGAGCTGCTAAAACTGGTGGCACAGCGACTGCAAGGCACGGTTCGCGCCAGCGATCTGGTGGCGCGCCAAAGCGGTGATGAATTCCTGCTGATTCTGCCGAACATTCTGGACGCCGAAACCGCCTTGCGCATCGGCGAAAAGGTGGTGAGCAACATTGGCCTGGAGCCTTTCATCATTCATGCAGAAAAAGTGCATGTGGGTGCCTCGGTGGGTATTGCGCTGTACCCGGAACACGGCACCGACCCCACGTCCCTGATGAAAAATGCAGACATGGCGATGTATCAGGTCAAGCAGCGCAGCAAGAATGCGGTGGCGCTGTTTGAAGAAAGCATGGCCGATGGTGCGCATCGCAAAGCCATGCTGGAGGCGCTCATCAGGGAAACGCTGGACAGAAAAACCCTGCAAGTGCACTACCAGCCAAGGTTCTGTGCGCAGACTGGCCAAGTGGTGGCGCTGGAGGCCTTGGCGCGCATGCGCGACTCGCAAGGCCGTTTGATTTCTCCAGCAGACTTTATTGACGTGGCGGAAGAAACCCGCCTGATAGGCCCCATCAGCATGGATGTCATGGAAAAAGCCGGCCACTTTATCCGCGATTTCAATGAACGCAACCACTGCGCGCTAAAAATATCGGTGAATATTTCCGTCAAGCATTTGATCGTCAGCAACCTGGTGGAACATATTTCAGAAACGCTGCAGCGCTGCAATTTGCCTGCGCATTGCCTTGAAATTGAAGTACCGGAAAGCCTGTTTGCACAGTATTCAAAAACCATGAAGCAACAATTCAATGCCTTGCACGCATTAGGTGTCGGCATTGTGATTGACAACATTGGAACGGGTTTGATGAACCTGACGACCTTGCTGGAGACCCACGCGCGCACGGTGAAATTCGACAGAAGCCTGGTGAAAAAACTGGCAGAAGATGCCGATGCAACCACGGTGCTTGAAGCACTGCATCGCGCTTACTCAACCATGGGCATGCTGACGGTGGCGGAAGGTGTGGAAACGGAGTTTCAAAAAAAGAAGCTGCGCGAATGGGGGTTCAAGCAGTTTCAGAGCTATGCGCTGGCCATTGGCCATTCCCATGATGGACAAGGACGTTACTCAGTTCCTGACCCAACATGCGCTTTCAGGCGCTGCGACGAAACACCGACAAACTTAAAAAGTGCTTGCTGAAATCAATGCCTGAAACCTTCAGGCTTTGCAGCCGGTCGAAGTGACTTTCTTTCGCTGTCTGTACGCGTTTGACAGCGGCAGCTTGCTCCAACCCACTGCGCTGAACGTGTTCCAGACACCTCTGTGCCGTGGCTTCGTCTTGCTTTAGCAGCGCCGAAACAGCATCAAGCGCACATTGCAGGTGCTGCGCACTGGCGTCGAAATCGCTGCGGGCGTTGGCAGATGCAGCGTCTCTGATCACTGCATAAAGCAAGCCCAATTGCTCTGTATCTCTGATGTGTGCCATGGCGTTCCCCTTTTTTACAAAGTTACGCCAATTCCACAAAAACAACCCCCTTCAAACGGGGGAGGACAGCTCAAACTGACTGATAAAAGACAAAAACTCTCCGCTCACCGGGTCGGTAAAACTCAAACGTTTGGCCAGCAACTGCAGGGGGTTTTGGTAATGCGCATCCAACTGACTGACCGTGGGCTCGGGTTGCAAAACCGGGTAAATCTGGTCGTTTAATATCGGCAACCCTAAATGCGCCATCTGCACCCGCAACTGGTGACGGACACCCGTCAGGGGCTTCAAGCGGTAGCGCGCACAATTGTCATACTGCTCCAGCAGTTCAATGTCCACAATGGCATTGGGTGCCTGATTACCGCCTTCCACCACATGCATTTGCATGAAATGGCGGTCTTGATCAAGAAATTGGGCCAACTGCAACGGGAATTGCAGCACCGGGTTCAAAGGGGCAATGGCCTCGTATTCCTTTTCTATTCTGCGTTGGCGAAACAAGGCCTGATAGGTATTCCGGTAGCGTGGCTCGGTGGTGAACAACACCAGACCGGCTGTTTCGCGGTCAATGCGATGTGCCTGTGTGAGTTCGTCAAGCCCCAGGCGCTTGCGCAAACGCACCAGCAGGGTTTCAGACACATACCGGCCAGAGGGCATCACCGGTAAAAAATGCGGTTTGTCTGCCACCACAATGCGTTCATTGGCAAACACAATGCGCTCTTCGAAAGGCACACGGGGTTCGCTGTCTACCATCCGGTAGTAAAGCAGTTTGACGTGCGCCCGGTAGGCTTGCCCTTCACTGACCAACCGCCCCGCAC
>JAJTDO010000048.1 GCA_021300475.1 Burkholderiales bacterium
TTGAAATACTGCTGCTCGGTGAATAATTTCGGGCGCCGGTGGTTGGAGAGCACTTCCCCTTCGGCGATACACACCCTGGCCTCGTGGGCACGAAAATCTTCAGGCTTTAAAAACTGTATGGGGTGAGTCGCCACCACGGGCGCACCCATGTTTTGCGCCAACTGACAGGTGGCTGCCACCAGCGCCTCTTCAGACGGTACACCCCGCCGCTGCAATTCCAGATAAAACTCACCGTGAAAAGCGGCACGCCACTGCGCAAGCGCAAGCTCTGCCTTTCCCACCTGCCCTGCAAGCAAAAACTGCCCCACTTCGCCTTGGGTAAAACCTGACAATGCAATCAGCCCGGTGGTGCCCACTTCTGCAAGCCATTCACGGCGGATACACGCCTTGCCCTTGATCTGGTTGCGTAAAAAACCACGACTGAGCAACTCGCAAAGCTGCAGGTAACCTTCGTTGTTGCGCACCAGCAGCAACGCGCGGTGGGGTTGGTCAGGCAACACATCGTTGTGGAACCAGACATCGCAGGCGGCCACAGGCTTGATGCCCTTGCCGCGCGTGGCCCTGTAAAACTTGATGAGACCAAACAGGTTGGACAGGTCTGAAATGGCCAGTGCGGGCATGCCCTCATCCAGGGCTTTGCGAACGGCGTCACCCACACGTACCAAGCCGTCTGTGACGGAAAACTCGGTGTGCATGCGAAGGTGAACGAAGGGAAAACGGGCGGGTGTATTCATGCCCTTATTATAAGGTTCTAGTCGCGGTTTCGCAGGAAGCCGTTAGAATAACGCGCATGAACCCAATCGCATTGCTTGCGGACCCGCTGCTGCAGGCTCAACTCTGGAACATTGTCAGCCTGTCGCTCAGCGTCAGCGCCAGTGCCGTACTGCTGGGCGCCCTGATTGGTCTGCCGCTGGGTGCCCTGATCGCGGTGTCACAGTTCAAAGGGCGCTCCGCGCTGGTGGTTGTGCTCAACAGTTTGATGGGCACGCCCACCGTCATTATCGGTGTGCTGATTTATTTGCTGCTATCGCGCTCCGGGCCGCTGGGCTCCCTGGGGTTTCTGTTCACGCCCAAAGCCATGGTGGTGGCGCAAACCTGTCTGGTTTTTCCACTCATCACTGCCTGGACCCGGCAAACCGCACAAGACACACTGGAGCCCTACCAAGACCTGTTTAACTCATTGCAGCTGTCCAGCGTGAAGCGGGCTTGGCTGGTGATGAAAGACGCTCGCCTGTCCTACCTCGTTGTAATTATGGCGGCTTTGGGCAGGGCGTTGTCTGAGGTGGGCGCCGTCATGATTGTGGGCGGCAACATTGAGGGTGTGACCCGCGTCATGACAACCACCATCGCCCTGGAAACCAGCAAGGGCAATCTGACGCTGGCGCTGTATCTCGGTGCAGTGCTGATGCTCATTATTTTGTTCATCAACGGCTTGGGCGCTCTTTGCAAGCGCCGCACGGAACAACAGCAATGACCCACAACCATCAGACCTGGCGCATCGAAGATCTGTACCTCAGCCGTGCGGGTACCTGCCTGCTCAAGGTTGAAGAACTGCAATTGCAGCGGGGATGCCTGCACATTCTCATGGGCAGCAACGGCGCTGGAAAAACCAGCCTGTTGCGAACCCTGCACAGCCTGGAGCCAACCGGGCGATGGTCATCAGACCCGGCTTTCAGAACTGAAAGACAAGCCATGGTCTTTCAAAAACCCGTGTTTCTCAAAGACACGGATGGCGCGGTCTTTGTCCGGTGGCGAACAACAGCGACTGGCGCTGGCCCGCGCACTGCTGCGGTCACCCTCGCTGCTGCTGCTGGATGAACCCACCTCCAACCTTGACACCACCGCCACCCAAGCATTCGAGTCCGTGCTGATGAGCACACTACAACAGGGCTGCACCTTGCTGATGAGCACCCACTCCCTGGCGCAGGCAAAACGTCTGGCGCAACGGGTGCTGTTCATGGACAAAGGCAGCATCGTGGAAACATCAGCACAACCGCAAGTATTTTTCCAACAGCCCGTCTCGCCGCAGGCACGGGATTTTTTCGGGCAAATGTGATGTCAGGCTATGTCGGTCGGTTTGCGCCCAGCCCCACAGGGCCTTTGCACCTGGGTTCTCTGGCAACCGCCATCGGCGGATGGCTGGATGCAAAAACAAACCATGGCCGGTGGCTGCTGCGCATTGAGGATGTTGATTATCCGCGTTGTGTTGCAGGTGCTGCGCAACACATCATGCACACCTTGCAGCGCTTTGAATTGCACTGGGATGGCGAGGTGATGGTTCAAAGCCAGCGCAACAGCGCTTATAAAAGCGCTCTGACGCAACTGACACAACTCGGACTCACCTACCCTTGCGGCTGCACGCGCAAAGACGTTGAAGACCTGCAAGGGCAACGGCAAAGAAACACCACCGCCATTTACCCCGGCACTTGCAGACAAGGTCTGGCACCAGGGAAAACAGCGCGTTCTATCCGCTTTAAAGCGAGCGAAACACCGGTGAAATGGTTGGAATTTGATTCGGGTGAGCAACAGGAAAATGTGAGCGCGCAAAGCGGCGATTTTGTCATTCAGCGCGCTGATGGCTTGTGGGCCTATCAGTTGGCGGTGGTGGTGGACGACATAGTTCAGGGGATCACCGACGTGGTTCGCGGCAGCGACCTGTCAGACTCAACCGGCAAACAAATTGCGCTGTTCAGGGCCTTGCAGGCTGAGGCTCCGTGTTACTGGCACCTGCCTTTGGTGTTGAACGATGCCGGGGAAAAGCTTTCGAAACAGTCGGGCGCCACTGCGCTCAACTTAGCGTGCCCGGTCGCAGAAATGAACCGGGCCTTCAAGGTGTTCGGTTTGCCGGACATTGCGGTGGAAACACCCGGGCAGTGGCTGGCCGAAGCCATGCCACTGTGGGCAAATTACCGGGGCGAACGGGCTTTCAAGCCACCAAGCAAAGCCGCCACAGGCGCCTTGGGGCGACCGCTTCCACCCAAGGATTGACCGGCTTGCGCCGCCAGCGATTGGTCTTCTCTGGAAGTAGCGGGCTGTGCTTTTTCTTGATACGGCTTGGAAAACAGGTCGTCTCGAACCGCACCGGCAGACACCCGTGAGCGTAAACGCTCAAACTCGGCATCAAACCTGAGCTCTGTGGGCTCGTTGCGCTGTGACCGCGGACGGCGCGGTGCGCTTTCGTCGCGCTGCTCGCGCGGTGGCCGGGGCGTGTCAGCGGACGGGCGGCCTCTGCGTCCCTCTTCCGAAGACTCGCCGCGTGGGCGGCGTTCCGCAGAGCGGGATTCCGACTGCTCGCGTGCATGTGGCACGAAGTCGGTGAGAACACCCCGTTCAACTTTGGTTTTGATCAGTTTTTCAATGTCGCCCAAATAACGCTCATCGCCGGGGGCGGCCAGTGAATAGGCCACACCTGTTGCGCCTGCGCGGCCGGTACGGCCAATGCGGTGCACGTAATCTTCAGGCGAATGCGGCAGGTCGAAGTTAATGACGCACGGCAGGTCAGCAATGTCCAGACCGCGAGCGGCCACATCGGTGGCCACCAAGGCAACAATTTCACCGGCCTTGAACGCCTCAAGGGCTTTCATGCGGTCGCCCTGGGTTTTGTCACCGTGAATGGCTGCAGAGGCAATGCCGTCTTTTTCCAGTTGGCGCGCCAAGCGGCCGGCACCAATTTTGGTGTTGGAAAAAACGATGACTTGACGCATCTGGTGCGTTTTAATGAGGTGCGCCGTGGCTGCGCGCTTATCGTCTATGCTGCCAAGGCTGTAGAGCACCTGCTTGATGTTTTCTGAAGTGGCGTTGCGTCTGGCCACTTCAATGAGTTCAGGTTGGTCCATGAAACTGCGGGCCAACTTTTGAATTTCCCCTGAAAACGTGGCGGAGAACATCATGTTTTGCCGCCCTTTGGGCAACAGGTTAATGATTCTCTGCAAATCTGGCAGGAAACCCATGTCCAACATGCGGTCGGCTTCATCCAGCACAAAAATTTGAACCTGCGACAGGTTCACGCTTTTTTGCTGTACGTGGTCAAGCAAACGTCCTGGGGTTGCGATCAGAACCTCAACGCCCTTTCTCAGTTCAGCCGTCTGGGGGTGAATATCAACACCGCCGAACACCACAGCACTGCGCAGGGGGGTGTATTTTGCATAGCGACAGACATTTTCAGCCACTTGATCTGCAAGTTCGCGGGTGGGCGTCAGTATAAGGGCTCGCACCGGATGGCGAGCAGGCGATGCACTGCTGTTGGCGTGCACCATCAACTGCTGCAATATGGGCAGGGAGAAACCAGCGGTTTTTCCGGTACCGGTTTGAGCAGCCCCCATTGAACAATGGGAGGGGAGCGCTCTCAGGCGCAACTGTTGTTTCTTGTTTCGTCATACCACCATTGTACGCTTGCAGACTGAACTTATTTAGGTCTTGCGCTCAAAAATGCGTCAATATTCTGCTTCACTCGTCCGGCCAAGGTGGTTTGAGCCTCCACGGTTGCCCAGGCAACGTGTGGCGTCAGCAATAAACGGGGGTGAGACGCCCTCACCATGGTGTGATGTTTCGGTGGCGGTTCAACATCAAGCACATCAATGGCAGCACCACCCAGACGCCCCGCTTCCAAGGCCTCCAGCAAATCTTCAAAAACAATCAAGCCGCCTCGGGCCGTGTTCAGCACAATGGCATCCGGCTTCATCAAGGCCAGCGTTTTGCGGTTGATGAGACCCCGGGTTTCAGGGTTCAAGGGGCAGTGCAGACTTAAGGCATCCACAGTTTTCAAGCCCTGCTCGAAGGGCACATAACCCGGTCTGACTTGCCTGGCGCCCTGACGTTCCAAACGAATGACAGACATGCCGAATGCCTGTGCAAACAACGCCAATTGCTGACCGATGGCGCCCGACCCCAGAATTCCCAATGTCTGGCTGGAAAGGCTGCGCATGGCATGGGTGTGCAGACAGAAGAAACGGGATTCGCTCCAACTGCCGTCGTGTGCAAGGTCACTCCATTCCCGGATGTGGCGCGTTAAGGTCAGCAAACTGGCCATAACATGTTCAGCCACCGCATGGGCGCCATAGTTCACCACGTTCTTGACTGTAATGCCACGGGCTTCACATGCATTGAGATCAACGTTGTCGGTGCCGGTCGCGGTGATTGCAATCATTTCAAGGTGGGGGCAGGTATCTAGTTCAGCAGGCCCGATCCTGCACTTGTTCACGATGAGAACATTGGCAGGCGCAATGCGCTGCAGCAGGGTTTCAGGCGGGGTGTGGTTGTATTCCGTCCAGACATGCGCAGCGGCAGGACGCGGTATTTCCACGCGAAAGCTGTCTTTTTCCAGCCAGACAACATGGGTCTCACGGATTTCCGGCATTGCTAACCACTCCACTTTTACTAATGATCAGTATTTCTCAAAAGCTGCGTGCCGGACAACGGTGGTTTTCCCTAGTGCCATGACAACTGTTTTTAAGCACTTAAAATTCGCACCCACTTATAATGCAAGCAGAAAAACGCCCTCAGGCAAAAGACACATGGACAAAAACAGCTTTACAGACACAATTTTAGTGACAGGTACCGCCGGCTTTATCGGCTCAGCATTTGCCCGCAAATGGGTGGGACACGAAAGCGCAACACTGGTGTCTCTTGATGCCCTGACCTATGCCGGACACCTCTCCACCCTGCTTCCCGTCATTTCCCATGAAAAGCACGTGTTTGTGCAGGGCGACATCTGTGACCAAACCAAGGTCACTGAACTTCTGAACAAGTACCGACCCAAGGCAGTGCTGAATTTTGCTGCGGAAAGCCACGTGGACCGTTCCATTCTGGGGCCGGAAACCTTCATACAAACCAACGTGGTGGGTACCATGCGCCTGCTGGAATGCGTGCGCGCCTACTGGAATGGACTAAACGAAGACGCACAACGCGACTTCCGCTACCTGCAAGTCTCCACCGATGAGGTGTATGGCACGCTCACCCCCACAGACCCGCCATTCACGGAAAGCACGCCGTATGCACCCAACAGCCCGTATGCCGCCAGCAAGGCAGCGGCAGACCATCTGGTCAGGGCGTGGCACGAAACTTACGGCATTCCTGTGGTCAGCACCCATTGCGGCAACAACTACGGCCCCTACCAGTTTCCGGAAAAACTGATTCCCTTGATGATTACCCAGGCGCTGGCGGGTGGCGACCTGCCCATTTACGGCGATGGCATGCAAGTCAGAGACTGGATTTACGTGGACGACCATGTGGCCGGCATTGCAGCGGTACTGAAAAAAGGCACCGTGGGCGAACGCTACAACATCGGTGGCTTCGGAGAAACGCACAACCTCAACGTGGTGCACACCTTGTGCAACACGCTGGATGAATTGCAACCCAGAAAAGACGGTTTGTCTTACAAAACACAAATCAAGTTTGTTAAAGACCGGCCAGGCCACGATCGGCGCTATGCCATCAGCCCTGAAAAAACCACGCGCGACCTGGGGTGGAAACCCTTGGAAACCTTCGACAGTGGCTTGAAAAAAACCATTGCCTGGTATTTGGCCAATGGCGAGTGGGTCAGCAAGGTCAAGGACAAAGGTTTCAAAGACTGGCTGGAAGCCCAATACGCCCAACGGGTTGCAGGTCAGGCATGAAGCAGCGCATTTTGGTGCTGGGTGCCAACGGGCAGGTCGGGCACGCCTGCGCCGAACAACTTGAACGCAAACCCGCAGACCAAGTCAGCGAATTTTTATGCCTGGGGCGGGACCGGCTCGACATCGGCAAACCGGACGCACTTGCAGACGCTGTTCGCAGCTTCAAACCCACACTCCTGATCAACGCTGCGGCCTACACCAACGTTGAAAAAGCCGAGGAGGAAGAACCCTTGGCCACTCAGGTAAACGGTCACAGCGTGGGCGTCCTTGCCGAACTTTGCAAAGCGCAGGGCTCCCTGCTGGTGCACTACAGCACAGATTATGTGTTTGACGGCAACACTCAGCGCCCCTACGTGGAAACCGACGCAATTGCACCGCAAAGCGGCTACGGCCGCAGCAAGGCACTGGGCGAAACCTTCATCGCACAAGTCGGCGGTGATGCCGTGGTGCTTCGCACCGGCTGGGTATTTGCCCGGCACGGCGACAACTTCTACAAAAAGATGCTGCGTTTTGGCAACCAGCGAGATCAGCTCTCAGTGGTGGACGACCAAACCGGAGCGCCCACGCCGGCAGAATGGCTGGCAGAACTGGCCTTACGCTGGGGCGACCTGCAAAGCAAGGGCAAGGGTTTTCCAAGCGGCTTGTTTCATGCCGCCAGCCAAGGGCAGACGACTTGGTACGATTACGCAGAACTGGCGCTTGATCTGGCTGCCGGCAGCCCTTTGCTGCCAAAAAAGCCTGGCCTGAACCGCGCAAAAACTGCCGACATGAATTTCAAGGCGAAACGGCCTGCCTACTCTGTTTTAAACACACAAAAGCTGCAGACCGAATTGGGCGTGACACCGCCAGACGGTTTGATGGCGGTCACCCAAGCCGTGATGTCAGACATTGAAGACGCAAAAAAGGAAAAAAAGAAATGAATCGCAAAGGCATTATTTTGGCGGGTGGCTCTGGTACCCGTCTGCATCCCGTCACACTGGCAGTCAGCAAGCAGTTGATGCCTGTGTATGACAAACCCATGATCTACTACCCGCTGAGCACCCTGATGCTGGCAGGTCTGCGAGACATCCTGATCATTTCCACGCCGCAAGACACCCCCCGCTTTCAACAATTGCTGGGCGACTGCAGCCGCTGGGGCATCAATGTGCAATACGCCGTGCAACCCAGCCCCGACGGTTTGGCGCAGGCTTTTATCATCGGCAAGGAATTCATCGGCAACAGCTACAGTTCCCTGGTTTTAGGTGACAACGTATTTTACGGCCACGACCTGGCCAAACAACTCAAGCATGCCTCTCACGAAGCTTCGGGTGCCACCGTTTTTGCCTATCCGGTGACCGACCCTGAACGTTACGGCGTGGTGGAATTCAACAACCAGTGGCAGGCGATCAGCATAGAAGAAAAACCGGCGAAGCCAAAAAGCCGCTACGCTGTCACAGGCCTGTACTTTTACGACAAGCAAGTGGTTGATATTGCGGAAAATATCAAGCCCTCACCCAGAGGGGAACTGGAAATCACCGATGTAAACCGTGTGTATCTGGAACAGGGTCAGCTCAATGTAGAGGTGATGGGCCGAGGCCATGCCTGGCTGGACACCGGCACCCACGACTCCTTGCTGGAGGCAGCGCAGTTCATTCAGACACTGGAAAAACGGCAAGGGCTGAAAATTTCCTGCCCGGAAGAAATTGCCTGGCGAAATGGCTGGATAGGCGATGAAGCCTTGGAAAAAATAGCGCAGCCATTGATAAAAAGCGGTTATGGCCAGTACCTGATGGGCTTGCTGAATCAAAAGGTATTTTGAGAGGTCGCCTGAAACATGAACATTACAACCACACCGATTGAAGGTTTGCTCTTGCTGGAGCCAAAAGTGTTTGCCGATGACCGTGGCCATTTTTTTGAAAGCCACAACGACAGCCGCTTCAAGGCAGCCATTGGCCCGGTGACTTTCATTCAAGACAATGAATCAGCCTCCATTAAAGGCGTGCTTCGAGGGCTGCACTATCAGACAACACCCAGGGCACAAGGAAAACTGGTTAGGGTTATTCAAGGGTCGGTGTGGGATGTTGCAGTCGACTTGCGAAAAAGCTCCCCCACCTTTGGCCAGCACTTTGGCGTAGAGTTAAATGAAAACAACCACTTGCAGATGTGGATACCACCGGGCTTCGCCCACGGTTTCATAACGCTGAGCCCGCAAGCCATTTTCCAGTACAAAGTGACCGATTACTGGAGCAAAGACCATGAGCGCTGCATCCGCTGGAACGACCCCGATTTGAACATCGACTGGCATTTTACCGGTCAACCCCTGCTTTCACCGAAAGATGAACAAGGCGGTGGCTTTAAAACAGCCGATTTTTTTGACTGATAAACGCAGCAGTGCTTCGTTAAATTTTGTGTGTTTTGACAGACACACCTAATTTGGTCAAATCCAGTTTCCGCTCTGCTCAGTACAATTAAGGCAAATAGAAAAACCGGAGCATGACCATGAAATTTCGTTTGAGCGCTTTAGGAGCAATCCTTTTCATCAGCAGCGTGGCGCAAGCCGCAGACAACGGCCCGTATGGCGTTTACGGCAGCTTGGGAACAGAGGGTGCGGGCGTCGGCATTCAGTTCATGGGCCGTCCTTCAGGCAACCTCAGGGCAGAAATCAACAGCTTCAACTACAACAAAGACAAAACGGTGGATGACATCAACTACCGGGTTGATTTGAAGCATATCAGCCAATCATTGCTTTACGATTACAGACCTTACCAAGGCGCATTTCGCCTGACCACCGGTGTGGGCATCAACCAAAGCAAGCTGGATTTTAATGGTGTTAGTACAAATCCCCTGACACCGGGAAGCGCGCGGGGAAGAATCGAGTTGCCACCCGTCATGCCCTACTTTGGCATTGGTCTTGGTTTGGGAAAATCAAACTCCGGTATTGGCTTTTATGCTGATTTAGGTGCTTACGTAGGCTCACCAAAGTTAAAGTCATTTTCTTTGACGAAACCGACTGGCAGTACGCTTGACGAGGACACAGAACGCAGAAACCTGGAAGACGAACTGAAGTCTTTGAAGGTCTACCCTGTTGGCAAAGTAGGCATTAGCTATCAGTTCTGAGCATCACAATTTGTTGTAAACAAGCGATGCGGCTGATGCATCCAAAACATCTCTTTGCGCAGTATCAACCACAACACCTCCGGTTGGTACTTCAAAGCGCAAAGGGACACAATGCAACGCACACAACCCTCTTCAGCACTTCTAAGCTCGTTTTTGCTTCTCAGCGGCTTGATTTTGTCAGGTTGTGGTTCCGATACGTCCGCCCCCCTTGCCCAAACTCCCCAAGCGCAACCGGCCTCATTGAGCGAGTCGTCTAACGACAACCCGGCTGCCGCCTTGCAAACCCCACCACCAGACAACGAAGTCGGCTACAAACCCAGCGCTTACTCATTTCCTGATTGCTACACCCCTGAAAAACTCAATGGCAGCACTGTTGCAAACCACCGCTGCAGTTGGGCCTACAACGCACTCGAATTACAAACGCTGATCAGCCGCAGCCAGCCTCTGACTGCCAGCAGCTTTTTGGCTACACACAATGCTTTTAATTCCAGCGCTTACACTGGTCTTTCCAGCAGCGGCGACCCGAACCAAAGTTTGTCACTGAACGACCAATTACAACTCGGCATGCAAGGCCTGGAGCTTGATATTCACTGGATACCACACGCCGCCAGTGGTGCATTTGCACCTGTGGTGTGTCACGGCGTTGGCGCCAGCATGGGGCATCTGGGCTGCAGCCCGACCGACCCTCTGTTGAAAGATGTGCTCAAGGAAATTCGCGCAGCGCTGGACAAACCTGAAAACAAGCACCTGGTTTTGATGCTCGACATTGAAGACGCTTTACAAGAGTACGTGCCACCAAACAATTCCAAGAGCAGCTTGGCCGGCCACGACATGGCAGCAGCGTTGTTTGCTGAAATTCTGGGAGACAAGGTCTACCGCCCTGCTGAAGATAAAAAATGCAATTCATTGAACATCAATACGGTCAGCAAGCAAGACATTCTGGATGCAGGCAAGCAAGTTGTGATTGTGGGTGGTTGTGGCGAGGGCAGTGCCTGGACCCAATGGGTATTCAACTTTGACCGCAAACAAAAAGCCAATGACGGATTCGATGCCGCCACTTGCGAAGGCGATTTCTTTTCTGCCGCCGACTACCAAAGCAAATTTACCCGACTCTGGCACGACAGTACGCGCCTGAGCTCGGTTGCCATACAAGGACTGCAAGCCATCACGGCAGCGGAATTAAAATCAATGACCCTGTGCGGCTTGCATCAGGCTTCATTGGACCAACTGATTGCTGGCGACGACAGGTTGCCGGCTGCCATCTGGAGCTGGGACGAGCATTTTCCCAAAATCAGCGGAAAAGCCCAATGCGCTACCCAGGCTGACGACGGAAGATGGAGAGCCAGCGACTGCGAAGAAAAGAAACAGTTTGCCTGCAAGGTGGGGCAGATTTGGGCGCTGAGCGAAACAGCGGACACGTGGGCAACAGGACGACAGACTTGCGAGGCCAACGGTGGGAGCTTCAACCTGCCGCTGACCGCCAAAGAAAATGCAAAATTGAATGCGGTAAGAAGTTCAGCAAAAGCCGGGGATGTGTGGTTAAACTGGAAAGATGCCACCGGCAAGGGGGCATTCAAGATTCCAGCCAAAAAACTCTGACACCAACGCTAACACCAAGTCCGACACCAACACTTAACCGGTGCAGATTTGGTTTACTGCTCACCGCTTGTACTGTGTGGGGCAATAAGCGCGTTTGACTTCTGAAGAGCGCAGAGCCTTGTGTTTGGTTTCACGGCTGGCCATGCGCTTTCTCCACATACGGAAAGAAGACGGTTTCATTTCTTTGCGCATCAGGTCGATGACCTGAGACTCATTCAAACCATACAGCGTTTCAATGGCCTCGAAGGGAGTTCTGTCCTCCCAAGCCATTTCGAGGATGCGTGAAAGATCACCCTCGCTGAACGTTTGCTTGATTTTCAAGTTCGACCGTGGCCGTTAGAACGGAATGTCGTCGTCTGGCAGAGAATCAACGCCACGAGGCGCAGGCGCACTGCGGCCAGAGGGTGCAGGTGCAGGCTTGCTGGCCCCACCTGAACGGTAAGCGCCCGCAGGCTTTCCACCACCCGAACCGCCGCCGTAAGATTCACCTTCATAGCCTTCACCACCACCGCCGCCGCCACCTGAACGACCACCCAGCAACACGAGTTGGTCGCAGTTAATTTCCGTGGTGAGGCGTTCCTGACCTTCCTTGTCTGACCATTTGCGGGTTTTCAGCTTACCCTCAACGTAAACGGAGCTGCCTTTTTTGCAGTACTCGCCCACGATTTCAGCGGGACGCCCCTTGAACACCAAACGGTGCCATTCGGTTTCTTCGCGCTTTTCACCGGAGTTTTTATCTTTCCATGAAGAAGTTGTGGCCAGAGAGATATTGACGAAGGCTGTACCGTCGGGGAAATAGCGGACTTCCGGGTCTGATCCGAGGTTGCCAACGAGAATAACCTTATTCACTGATGCCATAAAAAAGCTCCTGTTTGTTCAAATATGGGCGTGCATTGATGAACCCATTATAGACGTTTCATAGGCAATCGCCCGTTGGCGGGAGCTTATTTGGGGGAGACCTACCCACTTCGGTTCAAGGCCAGAAAACAAATGAATTAGGTACAATACATTCCTACTTAAAGGGAACGCCATGTCCAACGCCACTACCCTCGTCTGGTTTCGCAGAGACCTCCGCGCCTACGACCACACAGCCCTGCATGAAGCGCTAAAAACCAGTGCGAAAGTGTATTGTGCCTTTGTGTTCGACAAAGAGATTCTTGATGCGCTGCCCCACACCGCAGACCGCCGCGTGGAATTTATATGGCATGCAATTTCCGAATTAAAACAAACACTTGAAAATATGGGGGGAGACCTCTTGGTGTGCCATGCCAAGGCTTGCGAAGCCATACCGCTGATGGCCAAGGCCTTGGGGGTGGACCGCGTCATGGTGAACCACGACTATGAGCCGGCGGCCGTGGCCCGCGATGCCTCGGTGGCGGCACAACTCACGCAAGCCGGCATCGCTTTGAGCAGCTTCAAAGACCAGGTGGTTTTCGAAAAAAGCGAAGTGCTCACCCTGTCCGGCGGCACTTTTTCCATCTTTACGCCCTATAAAAACGCATGGATCAAACGCCTGAAAAACACCGACCTTGAAGAGCGCAGCATCCGTGAACTGGCCGGCGCATTGGCAAAGCCGGACGCAGCACAACACCAACTTGCCCTTGCTGCGCTTGGACGAAACAGCTTGGACATTCCCAGTCTGGAAGCGATGGGCTTTGTGCCCACGAATTTACTGACGCTGAACATCGGCATGGGCGAGAGCGGCGCCAAAAAAAGTCTGGACGACTTCCTCGGCCGCATGGACCGCTATAAAAACGACAGGGACTTCCCTGCCGTCAAGGGCGTTTCCTACCTCTCGGTGCACATGCGTTTCGGTACGGTCTCGGTGCGGCACGCCGCGCGCAGCGCGTGGGAAATGTACAGCGCCACGCAATCTGAAGGGGCGCTGGGCTGGCTCAATGAATTGATCTGGCGAGATTTCTACTTCCAGATTCTGCATCACCACCCACGCGTGGTTGCCAAGGCCTTCAAGGCCGACTACGACCTCATTGAATGGGAGCAAGGCGATGTGGCCACCGGCCTATACAAGGCGTGGTGCGAGGGCAATACAGGCTACCCCTTGGTGGACGCCGCCATGCGGCAACTCAACGCCACCGGTTTCATGCACAACCGCCTGCGCATGGTGGTGGCGAGCTTTCTGACCAAAGACCTGGGGCTGGACTGGCGCTGGGGTGAAAAATACTTTGCCGAACAACTCAACGACTTTGACCTGTCGGCCAACAATGGCGGCTGGCAGTGGGCGGCCTCCAGCGGTTGCGATGCGCAGCCCTATTTCCGTATTTTCAACCCGGTGAGCCAGTCGGAAAAATTCGATGCCGAGGGAAAATTTATTCGGAAGTATTGCCCTGAATTGTCAGCCCTGAATAAAAAACAGATACACGCCCCTTGGGAAGTTCCCGCACTCGAGCTCTCAATGGCGAACATTCAATTAGGGAAATCCTACCCCCGCCCCTGCGTAGATCATGCCCATGCCAGAGCAAAAACACTGCTACGCTATGCAGTCGTTAAGAAAGCAACCGTAGGCGAACAGGAGACAACATGACGCATGCCATCAGAATGGAAACCGTGGGCGGACCCGAAGTCATGCAATGGGTGGAAGTCACCGTGGGCGACCCCGGACCGGGCGAAGCGCGCGTGCGTCATGAGGCGGTGGGCCTGAATTACATTGATGTTTACTTTCGCAGCGGCGTGAGTCCGCAACCCCTGCCCTCAGGTTTGGGGATGGAAGGCTCCGGTGTTGTGGAAGCTGTTGGCGAAGGGGTCACACACGTTAAGGCAGGTGACAGAGTGGCCTATGCAGGGCGCCCCAACGGCGCTTATGCACAAGTGCGTGTCATGCCAGCAAAGCTCTTGGTGAAACTGCCGCAAGCCCTGAGTTTCGAGCAAGGTGCTGCCATGATGTTGCAGGGCCTCACGGTCGAATATCTGTTCAACAGAGTCTACAAAGCCAAAGCAGGTGATGTGGTGGTATTGCACGCTGCCGCTGGCGGTGTCGGACTCTTGGCATGCCAGTGGGCGCGCGCCATCGGCGTAACCGTCATCGGCACCGTGTCCACCCCTGAAAAAGCTGAACTGGCAAAGGCCCATGGTTGCACCCACGTGGTAATGGCCGGTAGTGGCACGCTGGTTCAAACGGTAAAGGACCTGACCAACGGTCAGGGTGTGCCCGTCGTTTTCGATTCGGTCGGCAAAGACACTTTCACAGAATCGCTGGATTGCGTGGCACCACTGGGTTTGATGGTCAGCTTTGGCAATGCCAGTGGGCCGGTGCCGCCGCTGGAGTTGGCACAACTGGCGATTCGGGGCTCTTTGGCAATTACACGCCCCACCCTCATGACCTTCACGGAACGGCGGGAATGGCTGGAGCCGATGGCGCAAAACCTGTTCGACATGGTTATTTCAGGCAAGATCACAATACCGGTGAACCAACGTTACGAACTAAAAAACGTAGCGCAGGCCCACCGCGATCTGGAAGCCAGAAAAACCACCGGTTCCACGGTTCTGCTTCCTTGAATCAACCGACCATCGCACCGGCACCGTCAACGGTGTCTTTGCGAATGTAGAGTTTCAAAACCGATTTTGTCTTGTTTTGATATTCAGTGAGCTGACGGATCAATGCCGGGTTCATTACATGGCCTTTGGCCAGCAACAGCACACTGTCCTTGCTCAGCAAGTTGCGGGTCAGCGCATAGCCGGCCTTCAACTCTTCCACTTTCAAAATAACCTCATCAGGCTTTTCAAGCTCGGCCATTTTGCGCAAGGCAGACTCGAAAGCCAGCATCAGGTCGGGATCGTAGCGCTTTCCGGCTGCACCACGAATAAACTCCAGTGCCTCTTTTTCAGTCAGCGACTTCGGAGCCAGCCAACCCAACTGCAATTCATCGTAGTCTTCGGCAATGGTCAGGATTCTTGAACCAATGGGAATGATCTGCTTCATTAAACCATCGGGGAAGCCTTGCCCGTCAAAACGTTCATGGTGGTGACGGATAATAAGCGCGACGCCTTCCATTTCCGTCATGCCCATCAGTGCATTTTCGCCCATCACGGAATGCTTGGTGAATTTTGCCCTGTCTTCGCCGTTGAGCTGTGTGGCGGGAATGGTCAGCCACGCATCATTGAGGCCAATTTTTCCGATGTCGTGCAACAAACCCGCAACGTAAATATCTTGAATTTCCCCCTCCAGCAGGTTCAATTCCTTCGCCATGAGTCTGGCCAATTCACCCACCCGGCGTCCGTGCCCCGCCATCGCAGGCGATTTCATTTCAACAATGTTGGCAAAGGTTTTCACCGCATTGAAGTACTGCTCCTTGAGTTCTTCCTGCGCCTGTTCCAGAAACAGGTTAGTTTGTCTCAACTCTGCAGTGCGCGCCATCACCCGGCGCTCCAGATCTTGATTCAGGTCGGCCAATTCTGCATTTTTAAACTCCAGGGTTCGCGCCAGTCGGTCACGGTCCAAGCGAAGTTTTCGGTGCTCCAGCACATCCTTGATGACGATTTTCAATTCATCGTCGTTCCAGGGCTTATTCAGATAACGGTGCACGCGGCCCACGTTGATGGCATCGACTGTAGACTTGGTATCGGCATAGCCGGTCAGCAAAATACGACCGCAATCCGGTGCCACTTCACTCATGGCCTGCAACACTTCAACACCACTCAGGCCAGGCATTCTCATGTCACTGATAATGACGGCGGGTTCACGCAACTTTGCTTTTGCGATGGCTTCGCGGCCATCTGTACTGACATCAATCAACATTCCTTCGGACCGCAAAGAACGCTTGAGCGCGCTCAACACATTGGGCTCGTCATCCACGAGCAGCACATACGGCAGGCCAGCAATATCTGGATCGGTATCCAACATGATTCAAAACCTTTCAACAACTCAACTCAACTGCACCATTTCAACCAACATCGTGACCCTGCGCTGGGTAGGTTCGAACCACGATTTTAATTTGGCACGACTCAGATGGGTTTTTTCCAGCAAACCCTCTGGAATTTCATCAATACGCTCCGGATTATCCAGTTCCATCGCACTTGCATAACGGTCTGCCACCGACAAAATGGACGCCAGCAAATTCTCAGTCTGTTCATAATCGTGGTGCAAAGCGATTGCCTGCACCACATCTTTGGGCAAACGCCAATCTTCCACAACCATACGACCCACTTCACAGTGATCCGTTCCCAACACCTCACGTTCCAGTTCGTGGGTTCGTACGCCGCGCACCACGGCTTGCAACAGCAATTCCTGGTAGCGCTCCGGATCTTGAATCATCAGCACCAGGCGGCCAATGTCGTGCATTAAACCCGCAGTAAACGCCAGCACCGGCGACAGCGAGGTTTCCGCTGAGATCACGCGCGCCGCCGTAGCAGCGCCCACTGAATGCCTCCAGTAGCTGTTCAGGGTAACAGGATCCAAGGTATTGAGTTTAAAATTTTCTACCAACAACGCACTCAGAATGATACCCCGAGTGTTGGCAATGCCCAACACCATAATGGCTTCATCAACACCGCAAATTCGGCGCTGCATACCAAAAAACGGAGAATTAGCGACTTTCAAAAGCCTGCCTGTCAGCACTGGATCCAAAGTCAAATGTTTCGACAAATCAGGCAAATTAATGTCTTCACCGCTGAGCATATGGATCAAATCAACCAAATTGCCAGACAAAACAGGCAGTTTGAACTTGCTGTTGTTAGCGCTCATGACAGACTCCCCACGTTGAGCAAGCTCATGGTCACCAATACGCCTTTGGACAAAGACCGCTTGCCCATGGGAGACAAGGTCGCGTTGAACGAATGACTTTCAAGTGAAAATTCAAGCTGCTTACCAATAAAATCGTCTGACAAGAGGGCCTCGCCCAGCGCATCAGACAACAATTGCGGCAAATCACCGATCGATTGACTCACCAGCGAGTGGTTTTCCGGACACAGCCAGGCGTCAGCCAAATGGTTCGACAAGGCGATCTCACCTTCGGAGTCCACACCTAAAACGCCCACCGTAACGTTGTCCAGCACCTCCTGCAACACCAGCATATAGTCGGTGTCGCGTGCAATGCGCTCGTTTTTCTCCATCACCCTTTGCTCAAGAATGTGGTTGAGGCGGACCAACTCGGCATTCACAGTCTCAACTTCCTGATGCAAAGCCGCGTTTTCCAGTTCAACCTGCAGGCGCCTGAACGCTTCTGCAATGTTGGCGCGCAACTGCTCATCGTCCCAGGGCTTGGTGAGAAACTTGTAAATGGCACCCCGGTTGATCGCATCGGTGACCGACTGAAGTTCCGTGTAACCGGACAGCACCATGCGCATGGTGTTGGGATAAATTTCCTTCACTTGGGCCAAAAACTCCGTACCGTTCATTTCCGGCATTCGTTGGTCAGAAACAATAACGCCCACGCGGTTCGTTGCCAGCAGTTCAAACGCCTCCGCCGCGGAGGTGGTCGACAAGATGTTGTAGCCATCCCGGCGCAGCAAGCGCTTCAGCGCGGACAGCACATTGACCTCATCGTCCACCAACAAAATGGTCTTCAGGTGGGCCTCATCGGTCACACCGATGCTTTTCAATGCACCGGGGCTGTAAGCCATCAACCAGGTGATCAAGTCCGCCATGCCCATGGGTTTTGCATACAAACCACCCTGGCCAAATTCACACCCCATGCGGGCAACCACTGAATGCTGGGTTTCCTTTTCAATGCCATCGGCCACAGTACCAATCTTCAGGCTTTGTGCCATCGACAAGATAGCCCTGACCACTGCATGGTCTTCAGATTTTCTGGCGATATTTTGTATAAAGCTGCCGTGAATCTTGATGCGGTCGATGGGAAAGCTTTTCAGAAAACTCAAGCTTGAATATCCGGTACCGAAGTCATCGAGTGTCAGAAACACCCCCATGCCCTTCAAGCTGTAAAGCGTTTCTTGTGTGGAACGGTCCACCGCCCTGAGCGCGGTTTCCGTGAACTGGATTTCAAGCAGTTCCGGCGCAAAGGCGTTGAACCTTTTGAATTTCCGAAACAGCTTGTGAAACAATCCATTCGCCGATAGCGATGATCTGAGCTGTCTGATCCGCCAGCGTCATGATCTGCGTTTGATCAATCACGCCGTATTCCGGGTGGTTCCAGACCACCACTGCGTCCACCGCAACCACTTCGCCGGTGCGCAAATCAATTTGTGGCTCATACGTCAGGTACATCTGCTTGCGTGAAATGGCGCTTCGCAGATCCACTGTAAGCCGAGTCTCGCGCTGAGCCTGCAAGCCCAATTCCTCGGTGTAGAGGAGCACGCCATTGTGCTCGGTCGCAAGCGAACGGGTCAGTGCCTGTCTTGCAGACAACATAAGCCTTTGGGCATTGTCGCCATGAAGCGGAAACAAGGCGGCTCCAGCTCGGGAACTGAGGTGCAGTTCCATTCCGTCCACAAAAATCGGGGCATTGAAACGTTGCAACAAATCGCCCATCGCTGCCATGGCGTCGCCTTTATCGCTGCAAGCAAAACTGGCAATTAGAAAGCGATCATTTGCCATTCTGCCCAACAACCAACCCTCGGACTCCAGCGGTCGGAGTATGCCGGCAATTTGTATGATCAAGGCCTCGGTGACATGGTCGCCCAACGTTTCATTGAGCACGCCCAAACCTCCAAAACTGAGTTTCAGCAATGCAATGGTCTGGTCGTGTTCAGCACAGTCTTGCAGACGTGCATCCAACTGCTCTACAAATGCATTGGCTCGCAGTAGCCCTGTACCTTCATCGCGCAAGGGTGTAACCGGGCTTACCCCCGTTTGATCTGTTTGTGTTGCCTCTGTATTCATCACTGCATTGACCTCAAGCCATATTGACCGCGGGCGCCTTGGCGTCTACGCCCCCGTGCTCGGTCTGTTTTTGTTCAGACGGCAACCACACTGTAAATTGGGTACCTTTACCCAATTCAGAGGTGACCTCTATTCGGCCACCATGCTTTTGCACAATTCCATAGGAAAGTGACAAGCCCAACCCCGTTCCTTTGCCCACCGGTTTGGTGGTGAAAAACGGGTCAAAAATCCGCTTTAAATTTTCAGGGGCAATGCCTGATCCGTTGTCTGCCACCGCCACCCACACCCAACCCTCTTGCGCACCGGAAGAAATGGTGATGATGCCCTTTTCCTTGATGGCATGGGCTGCATTGACCAACAGGTTCATGAACACCTGATTCAACTGTGAGCCTATGCAAGGAATTTCAGGAATTTTTCCGAAGTGCTTTTCAACAGTGGCTTTGTACTTGATTTCGTTGCTGACGATGTTCAGCGTTGATTCCAGCCCCTTGTGCAGGTCAGAGACCACCCACTCACCATGATCCACGTGGGAAAAGTCTTTCAAGTCCTGGACGATTTGCCGCACGCGACCTATGCCGTCCTGACATTCACTCATCAGGCTGACGACGTCCTCACGCAGGAACTCAAGATCAACGTCCTTGATGAGCTTTTGCAAAGCCGCTTTTTGGGTTGGGTCTTCGATGGATTGTTCAAATGCGGTAACCACCCTGAGCAAGTCGTTCACGTATTCGCGAAGCGACGTCAGGTTGGAACTGACAAAGCCGATCGGATTATTGATTTCATGGGCCACGCCGGCAGCCAACTGACCAATTGAAGCCATTTTTTCAGATTGCAGCAACTGGTTGTGGGCATCCTCCAGTTTTCTGATGAGTGCATCTTGCTCAGCTTTTTCCCTTTGCAACATGCGCTGGGCAGCTAAACGGTCTTTCAACTCGTTGGCCAGCAGGTCGTTGCGCTCAGACAACTGGCTTGCGATGGTCTGCCTTTGCGCCTCATCGTCTTCGTAGGTTTCACAAATTTCATCGAGGAAATTTGCCCAACGCGGGTCGGGTGCAATGGCGTTTATATCGTTTGAGCCAAAGTGTCTTTTGAGTTGGTCAGCCAACCAAGGATGCATCTGAATTCTCCCATTCACTGTCGCTTATAGCTTACTGGGAGGTCATGGCTTTTGTTATAGGAATTTGCGGTAATTAAGGTCTTAATTAAGCAAACGAAGGTGAAAAAGGTCAAAAACCCACTTCGGTTTGTAAACCTTTCTGGCTTCTCAGTTGAGATGGATAGCCAAGCTTCTTATCAAGGACTTTTTTATAATTTTTGGCTTGCGCCGCTGATGCGAATCGTTTGAGGCAAACACCCAAAAAAACACCCTCGCTGCGACTGCTTTGGTAGATAAAAATACCTTCGCGGGAACCGACGGCATCGGACAATTCCATCAAGCGGCGGTTCAGCGTGTTTTTGTCGCTGGCGGGCACATAAGCTGATTGCAATGTGTACCAAGAGCCGCCAGCACTGATACTGGCCATGCCCAAATCCTTGAGCTCCTCAATTTCAAGATTCGTTGGATTCGACGAGCCTGCCTTGGGCGTTGCGGAACTGGCGCCCGCCCCTTCAGCAACCGGCATCAGCCCCAGCGAGGCTGGCGCTGCAGTTTCCTGGCCGGCGGCGCGCAATCCAGGCTCTGCAGACTCGGTGGCCAGACGGTTTTGGGCTTCAGTGGCAGCCTCGGCGACCTCACCGGCTGGCTGCCTGGCTTCGGAGCGTTCTGCGACCAACACCTTGGCGGGTCCGGCAGGCACGTCTCCACCGGCCAACTCCGCTGTGTCTGAAACCACCCGGTAGACAGGTGCATTGGCCAAGCGTACGGAAGTCTGTTGTTTTGAAACGGATTCAGGTTTCAGGGCATACACGGTTGCCACAAAACCAAACAACAGGACAGTAAGGATGAAACTCATTTTGGGAAGAAAAAATCTGGCCATATTCCGATGCGTCAATAGGTCGATAGAGAAGGTTTACCAAAGGTTAGCACAACCCTTAGACTATTAAGTAACACCGCAGAGGGATAAGTTCGATACAAAGCGCACGCTTTTTAGGGGCGGGGCAGCCTAACAGGAGGAAGGCTGCCGGCGCGGTGAGGAATTCCGTTTTTATCGAGCTTGGCAACATGCACCTGCCAGCCGATCTGCCCCGCCTTGCCGATCACCAACTCCAAGGCCCATCCTGTGTTGGTGTCTTCATCTTCAAAGCCATTAAAAACAAAATTGCCCAAACTGTAAAAAATCGGTTTATTTTTATATATTTCAATATTTTGCGTGACATGAGGATGCCCGCCCACCACCATGTCTGCGCCATTGTCCAACATGAAATGTGCCAGTCGCACTTGATCTTTCGAGGCCATGGGTTCGTATTCCCAACCCCAGTGCGGCATCACGATAACGAAATCGGCCTTGTAATGCGACTTGGCACGCGCAATGTCCTGTGCAATGAAATCAGGGTCTGCCCACGCCACGCCTGGCCTGTCATCCAGCGCCTCAAAACTGCGGGGCAAAAATGCGTCATAGGCCAGCAAGGCAATGCGTTTTTCTTTATCCAAAAACACGGGCTCATGGGCCAAGCGTATGTTCTTGCCACCGCCCACGGCTTTCAGGCCTGAGCGCTCTATCAAATCAAGCATGCCGGAAAACGCGACGTCACCGTAATCACCACTGTGATTGTTTGCCAGCGAGACCACCTGAAAATACTGACTCACAGATTTCAAAACCCGCGGATGAGCCTTGAATGTATAGGGTTTTTTCTCTTTGGTTTTGGCATGACCCACATAGCATTCCAGATTGGCAATGTTTACATCGGCAGATTTGAACAAGTCGTGAAAGTGACGAAACGGATTGCGTCCTTGGCGGATCAGTTCCCCGGGCGCTTCGGCTAGCATCACATCGCCCACAAACACCATGCGAAAGTCACCGGTTTGCTCCGATGCGGATGTTTGCAAACCAAAAAGCAAGAGCAAAACCCCAACCCAACGGCTCATGGCGTACCCTTGTTTTTTGCGGTTGATGGCGCATCGCAGACCCACTGGCACTGGAAGGTCAGTTCGTATTCCATGCGCTCCGAATACACCCGGTTAAGCGTTGCGGCTGGCTGGCAGTCTTGCTCCGAGAGCGTTTTTTCAGCCGCATGAACCAATGCAAACCGGTCTTTGCTGCCATGGTAATAGACATAGGTTTTAAGCTTGTTTGCGGGTACAAGCCACTGCGCTGCAAACCGGAAACCGCTGGGGGTATCCCATTTTTCAAGCACGTAGGCGTCTGTGCTGCCTTGAACCAGCAACTGCTTTTCCAACTGACCAGACTGAATGGTGCAGTCAATGTGAGCGGCGCTGGCAACACCCACCGCACAGCAAAGCATGCCAAACACGGTAAATGAATGGCGTGGACTTATTGGCAAAACGGGCTTCTGTCTGCCGCAGGCTTAAGTTGATTCAAAATGTACAACCCCATCAGCCCTCTTGGCACTCTGCCCTGGCCTTCTTGCAGGCCCGGCCAATGGCGTCCATCAGTCCCAGGGCTTCAGCCACGGAAACGGTAACGCGCACTTCATGCCCTTGATCGTCGTGCATTTCAAAGCGGATCCGGCCTTGACCGTTGCTGTGGACACCCCAGTGATCAGCATGATGTGCGCTGTTGGGCGCGGCGGTGAGAGTTGCCATGTTGCTTCCTCTTAAACACGAAATTCAAGTATTTTGAGCATACGCCGAAGCCCACAAAAACGTCAATTTTTTAGCGCTTCATTCTGGCCGTGACCTCTGCAACACGCTGACCAAACAAACGGGCGGTTTCCAGATCGCCAGGCAACATTTCGTCTGGGCTGGCATCAGAAGGCGACTGCGCCATGGCGCCGCTGGACGAACCCACAAAATTGATGTCGTTGCGCTGCGCTGCCTTGCTGTTGGAAGGCAACATGCCTGTTCCCACCCAAATGCCACCGTGCTGCATCGCCAGAGTGAACAAATAATGCAGCGTACTGAGCTTGTCGCCGTTCATGGTGGCGCTGTTGGTGAAACCGGCAAACACTTTGTCCTTCCACACCTGGCCAAACCACTGTTTGCTGCTGGCATCAGCAAATTTCTTAAACTGCCAACTCACACTGCCCATGTAAGTGGGGCTGCCCATGATGATTGCATCGGCCTTT
>JAJTDO010000109.1 GCA_021300475.1 Burkholderiales bacterium
TACGCCGCCCGGATGATTTGCTCATGATGGTCTCCTGCCACGGCTACCTTGCCATGGCGTAAAACCCCAATAATGCACTTATCCGACCTGTTCAGTTTTGCCGAGCCACTTCTGTCCAAGAAGCTGTCACGGGCGAAAACCTGCTGCCACAAGTAACCTGTCTTAAAACCGTCGGGGTTGTCAGGGTTCCCCTTGCCGCCCTCCCGACCTAAGTTGAAGGGCAGGAAGTATGTGCCAGCACCGTCCAGTTTTGTAGTCATCTGGACTTCATCGGTACTCACCGCAAAGTGTACAAGCGCGCCTCGCTTGAATGTGAGCAGAGGTTCTTCCGCTTTGGTACTGGGGTCTTTGGGCTGACGGTCGAACTTGTATTGCTTGACCGCATCATCAATGGACTGCGTGAAGTCCGTCTTCAACTCCCAGGTTGCCACCGGGATACCGTTGATAAAGAAAACAAGGTCAATGCAGTTTTTGTTGTGCAGCGAGTAATGCACTTGTTGCATGACCCGCAGCCGCACCTTGCCGTAATCTGCAAGGGTCTGAGGATTCAGTGTTGTGGCAGGTTTGAACTGGCACAAAGAAATGCGCCCCGAGGAAACGTCTTTGAAGCCGTGGCGAACAATTGCCAACGTTCCATCCGCCTCAAGCACTTTGACCACTCGGTCAAGCAACTTCTTGTGGGACTGGCCGTTGTGCATGGCTTTGATTTTAGTCCACGCTTGCGGCTGAGTCTCTTGCACCCACCACAACAGGTCTTCAGGGAACAAGGCACGCTCAGCGTCATAGCCACTGTCATCAGGCGAGTGTAGCCAACCGTGGGCTTTGAGGTACTCGCAAATCTCGTTTTCGAAGTGCAGTTCTTTGTGAATGTTTGACATGAGGCTTATCCTTGTTCTTCCTCGGTCATATAGGTAGCCGTTTCCACTTCAGACGGTAATTCTTCTGGCTCGGCATCCAGTGCTGCCACTTCTTCATCGGTGACCAACTCCCGAACATCAATCTTGCCCGTGACCGCAGCGGAGATGAGGGCTTGGCGGTGTTCCTTCAAAAGCATTAATGCTTTTTCAGAAGTTATAATCAAGTTACGAATTCTGCTTATTTTTTTATCGACGGAATGCTGAATTTTTTTCTGCTCCTCGATTGGAGGCAAAGGGAGCCACATATTTCCGTATTTTTCAGCACTTACATTTTCGATAGTGGACTTTATCTGACTTCCCGAAATATATTCCCAGTAGTTCGATGTTTCCGTAAAAAGTTTAAAGAATGGAGGTAGACACTTTGCCTCGTCCAAAGTGCATTTAATCAAATATCCGGCATAGCAACAATGCTCCTCCGCGCCCGAAAAAATGAATGACTTTCCTACCGTGCCTCCGCTCCGGGCGAGTAGTACGTCATTGACAGAAAGTTGATATTCGATTCCGATGTTACGCGGAAGAAACTTTTTATCATCGTCGTTCAACTGTCCGTCTGCAGAAATATCAGTAATCCGTATGTACCGAAACGAATCAGCAGTGAAGTCTTGTGGCGATTCGTTTGCGCCATAAGCGAGTTTGTCTGCTACCACACGCTTTAACTTTGTAACAACCCAATGCTCTGGCACCTCACCTAACCACTCAACCCCGCTGTCCTTCATCTTCACATTCGGGTCTATTCCCTTTGTGACTGCACGGCTGATGACCGCCTGACGCTTCTCTTGGAGCAGTTCAATGAGACGCTCCTGCTTGGCAATCAAGCGGTCAATCTTGGATGTCTCGCGGTTGAGGTAGGCTACGACTTGGCGTTGTTCAAGGTAATCGGGGAAAGGCAACAAAATCCCCCCAAACTCTTCAAAACTGACCATCTTGCCGTCTCGCATACCGTCAGTTAAAGATTGTAGTCGGGCGATGAAAGGCTGGGACTTGAATAGATAAGCAAAGTACGAAACAGTCCCTCGCATTCCCATGCGAAATGCTACGTATGCTGGACTCACACACCCATCATAGTGGCAAACTTCAATGCCACCCTGGAAACTCCTAAGACTTATTATGAAGTCATTTTTTTGGACTCGCTTGAAACCCTCGGTTCCTTTTATTGCAAGCGCAACTTTTTGGTCCTCAAGTTTCATAAATAACGTTTGCGGAATAACTCCATATTTTTGAGATGCCGTAAGTTGAATATCACCGCTTTTCGACGGGATTCTCATCTGTTGGAAAATTCGCTTCGCATAAAACGATTTCCAAGTAACAGGTATTTTCCCTAACCATGCTTCAGCCGTATCAACCAAATCACCATACTGGGGTTTAGTCATTTGGCAACCTCACCCAGCAGTGCAACAATCTCCGCAGTCACTGCCTTCAGGTCAGCATCAATCGCCTCAAGTGACCGTGGCGGGACGTACTTGTAGAAGTGACGGTTAAACGGAATTTCATACCCCACCTTGGTCTTGTCCGCATCAATCCACGCATCCGGAACATGGGGCAGAACCTCACGCTCGAAATAAGCCTGAATGTCGTCTTTCAGCGGGACGTTTTCTGTATCCCTGAGGTCCGCGTCCGCCTCTACCTTTTCTTTTGCATCGAGACAGACTGCCGCGTTCTCATCCCGCTCGCCTAACTCGGACAACAAAGACTTCATGGCAGCGGCCGCCAAGGTGAAGCCCAGGGCCTTGCAAGCGGATTTGAAATCTTTGATGAACAGTGTGCGGTCCATCCACACCTTGTCTTTCGGAAGGGTCTCCAGCACTTTGGCAAGAAACGCCTTTTCGTCCTTGGGTAGTTTTGTGACAGGTGTGGTCGCCATCACGGCAGCAACCTTCTCCGGTGTGACAGAGAACTTTAAGCGCAGTGGACGCTCAACGGTAATGGTCGAATAGCCAAAGTCCTCATTATCAAAAATCAGCGAGTGTTCTGTGGGCTTAAACTCGCAGTACAAGCGTGTGATGAGGTCAATGTGCTCTGTGCCCAACTCTTTACGCTTTGAGCCAAGGCTCTTGCGCATCTTCTGGAAGAAGTCAGCGGCATTGATGAGTTGTACCTTGCCACGGCGCTCAGGTGCTTTATGGTTCGACAGAATCCACACATAAGTTGAGATGCCGGTGTTGTAGAACATATCTGTTGGCAAGGCGATGATTGCCTCAACCAAGTCTTGCTCCAGGACATAGCGCCGAATCTCAGATTCTCCAGAACCTGCACCACCAGTAAAGAGGGGCGAGCCATTTAGGACGATACCGATACGACTGCCGCCTTCTTCAACCGGCCGCATCTTGGATACGAGGTGCAACAAGAAGAGCAACGAGCCATCAGATACTCGGGGCAGACCCGGGCCGAAGCGGCCAGCGTAACCTTTGCTCTCATGTTCTTTACGAACCGCTGCTTCAACATTCTTCCATTCAACACCAAAGGGCGGATTGGCAAGCATGTAGTCAAAGCGCTTTCCTGCATGACCATCATCTGAGAGCGTGTTACCGCAGATGATGTTGTCGATATCCTGGCCTTTAATGAGCATATCTGCTTTGCAGATTGCATAACTGTCGGGATTCAACTCTTGCCCGTGCATCACTAAACGGGCTTTGGGGTTGAGTTCAGTTACCTTTTCATCACTCACCGACAGCATCCCGCCGGTGCCGCCAGTGGGGTCATAGACAGTGCGCACAATACCTGGCTTAGTCAGCACATCTTCATCGGCTGCGAACAGCAAATTGACCATCAGCTTGATGACCTCACGCGGTGTGAAGTGTTCACCTGCCGTCTGGTTTGAGGCTTCAGCAAACTTGCGGATGAGCTCCTCAAACAACTGGCCCATGCCCATGTTGCTGATTGCAGCGGGGCTTAGGTCGACAGTTGCGAACTTCTGAGCCACCAAATACAGCAGGTTGTTGGCATCCAGTGTTTCGATGTAAGTGATGAACTTGAACTTGTCGAAGATATCTCGGACGTTTTCAGAGAATGAGCCGACATAGTTGATAAGGTTTTGCTTGATGTTGGCGCTATCGCCCATCATTAACGCCATGTCCATTGCGAAGGTGTTGTAGAAGCCCAATTGGGACTTCTGCATCAAGAATGCTTTTGCGGCATCCCCCAGCATCTTTTTGCTTTCATATTCCGCCAGTACCGCAGCCTTGGTCGGTGCCATCACACAGTCCAGCCGGCGCAGCACTGTGAAGGGAAGAATTACCTTTTCAAACTCATAATGCTTGAAGTTGCCACGCAGGAGGTCGGCAACCGACCAGATAAATGAACCGATGTTTTGATGTGTCATGCCGTAAAGCCCTTGTTTTTAGTCTTGATTGACAGCACATGCCGGGGCCTGCCACGTTCATCGTGCCGTCAAAGGTTTAGGTAGCCTTTGAGTATTTTTTAAAGCGCTGCAAACGGGTAGCGACCCGCTTTATATGGGGTTTTCTCTTAATTTATCTTGTTTGCGGGATATTAAGTAAATTAAGTAATTTTTATTTTATGAAAATAATATCCCACAAATAAATCACTAAAGTCACTAAAGAAAAATTGCCTGTGAAAAAAGGTTAACGCACTCTTGCCTTAAAATATGAAAACGGAAAAGAATTACCCTTCGAATAACCCTTTGAAGTAACCGTCCCGATAATCGTTACGGTCAGGCGGGGTTATGCCGAGGTTTCTAGGGAAGCGCTGAACAATTCAAGCTGACGGCATTTTGTGTGCGTCAAAATCCATGAAAAAGTTCAGCGCAAAAAACTTCAACTGTTTTTTTCCCAAAATCGACGTTTTTTCG
>JAJTDO010000049.1 GCA_021300475.1 Burkholderiales bacterium
CAAAACGTGAACTCCGTGCTTTTTTAACGTTTTCAAATTAAAATAGGTCCCAGCGCGTCATCCAAGATGAAAATGACTCGTTAAAGACATTGGGAAGTCCCGCTAGAAAAAGGATGTAAATCATGTTCAAAAAATTCGGATTGATGGCCGTCGTTGCTGCAGCCTGTCTGCCAAGCGTCTCCATGGCCAGCATGGAACTGGCCAAGAGCAAAAACTGTCTGGCTTGCCACGCAGTGGACCAAAAACTGGTGGGCCCTTCCTACAAGGAAGTCTCTGCTAAATACAAGGGTGATGCAGGTGCTGTCGCCAAAATGGCCACCAAAATTCAAAAGGGTGGTGCAGGCGCTTGGGGTCCGGTTCCAATGCCCCCGCACCCCAATGTGAGCGATGCTGAAGCACAAACACTCGCCAAGTGGGTTCTGGCACAGTAAACTGCGTTATAGCGTCGTTACAAAAACCGACCTCGCGTCGGTTTTTTTTACCAATGAATACTGTAAACACACAAAAACATCAGTCACAGGCAGCGCAAGCCAAGACCTCCGATGCTTCCAAAGCAGCCACGGCAGGCACAACCGCACCCATGCGTTTGAGTGCCTCTTCCGAGAAAATCACGCCTGTTAAACCTGAAACACAGGAAGATCTGTTGTCAGGCAACGACGCACCAGAAGATTTTGTGACGATTGTTGAACTCGATAGAGATACAACAGCACTGGTTCAAGAAGAGTTTGGTCTGGAAGAAAGCAACGAAAACCTGAGCTCACTGTTCGGCGGCGCTACGCCCTCCTATGGCCTGGCTGCACTGGGTTTGGGCGGGGCAATGGCTGGAATGCCCGGCAAAAATGATGGAAACGTGCAACAAGCCATGTCTGCAACCACTGGAAGTGAAGAACCGCAATCCAGCGGCGATGCTTCTCCGTTTGGTCCTTTGTTAGCCGCTCTGAACAACGCCAGAGACGGTGCACCCGAGATTCCGGCCGCTCCTACGCAAGCCGATGGAAGTTCAGCGCCTGATGCATCCGACAACACCGACGCAAACACCGACACTGCAACACCCTCGCGCAACGCAGGTCTGAACGATCTGCTGCCTCTTTTGGAAATCGCTTCAAATGCTATTTCGAGCCAAGCGGCTACAACGGAAGCTACGCCTTTAATGAGTCAGCCACCTGCGCTGTTTTAAGCACAGGCGGCAAATCAGCGATTAAAAAATCGCCGAGAGGCTCAATACATCACTGTCAATGCATTTTTCTTGCCATCAACATAGTTGCGCAAGGTAATGGCACCATTTTTAATGTCGCCTTTGTCATCAAATGTCACCCGTCCAACCAACCCCTTGTAGTCAGTTTTCTGCAGCTCGGGCAAATATTTGGCGGGGTCAATTGAATTGGCTTTCTGCATGGCATTGGCCAACACCATGGTCGCATCGTAAACAAAGGGCGCATACAACTGAATGTCGGTTTTAAAAGCTTCCTTGTAGCGCTTTTCAAACGCCGGGCCACCGGTCATTTTTTGCAAATCCATACCGCCTTCACCACAGACCACATTTTTACCCACATTGTCGCCGCCCAACTTGGCCAACTCGGCAGTACAGATACCATCGCCGCCCATAAAGCTCGCCTTGATACCCAACTGCTTCATTTGACGCAGCATGGGGCCGGCCTGAGCGTCCATGCCACCGTAGAAAACCACATCCGGATTTTTAGCCTTGACCGCTGTCAGAATCGCATTGAAATCTGTCGCTTTGTCGTTGGTGTAATGGCGATCGACCACATTGCCGCCTGCTTTTTTCACAGTGTCCGTGAAAATGTCGGCCAATGGCTGTCCGTAGCCCGTGCGGTCATCAATAACCACCACTTTCTTGGCCTTCAGGGTTTTAACCGCATAGTCTCCCAATGCAACACCCAACATGCCATCGTTGGCGATCACGCGGAACATACCTTTGTAACCTTGCTGGGTAATTTTGGGATTGGTGGCTGCCGGTGTAATTTGCACAAGGCCGCAATCGTTGTAAATCCGTGAGGCGGGGATGGTTGTGCCGCTCTTCAAGTGTCCGATAACGCCAGCCACTTTAAGATCACACAGTTTTTGCGCAACAATGTTGCCCTGCTTTGCATCGGCTGCATCGTCTTCGGCAACCAGTTCAAACTTCACCTTGGCACCGTCAATAACCATGCCTTTTTTATTCAGGTCTTCAATGGCCAGACGCGCACCATTCTCATTGTCTTTGCCGTAGTGCGCCTGTGGGCCGGACATAGGCGCCACATGGCCAATCTTCACAACCATTTCCTTGTCAGCTGCCAATACAAGGCCACTGAACGCAACCAGGCTCGCGCCCAAGACTGCAACAACCGGTTTTACAGATGAAACTGCTTTGAAATCCATGAACAAGCCTCCGTGGTAAGAAGCCTTATCTTACCGCTTTCGCGGCAATCATTTTTGACAGGTCAGGTGGGGTTGGTATCCAAATGTTTGCGTATTGCACGCACGGAACGCCAAGCGGCGTATGCCACCAGCGGAATGGACACCAAAACCGCATAATCCGGATTAACTGGCAGCCCCAAGACCTTGATACTCTTGGCCATATAGGAAACCAGACCCACGCTGTAATAGGTAATGGCCACAACGGACAAACCCTCTACCGTTTCCTGCAACCGCAGTTGAATTTGCGCTCTGGCATCCATTGAAGACAACAAACGCTGATTCTGGGCTTCACGCTCTATTTCCACCCGAGTTCTGAGCAATTGCGTTATGCGGGCAATTCTTTCGGAAAGTTCGGATTGCCGTCTGGCCGTCCAGGCGCAGGTTCGAATGGCCGGCCCCAAACGTCTTTCCATGAACTCTGTCCAGGTTTGCACGCCATCCAGCCTTACCTCGCGCAATTCTGCAATGCGTTTGTCTACCAGGTCATGGTAGGCGGCAGCCGCCGTGAAACGTACCCGGGTCTCTGCACTCAGGTCTTCAACACTGGCAGCCAGGTGGGTCAGTTCACCCAGCAATTGGGCATCAAGCTCCAGCCCTTGCGAGCCTTGGGCCAGAAGGTTTTCTGTCTTCGAGCGTTTTGCCATTTCATTGGTGATGACCACCAAGGCAAGCTCAGACTTCGACAAACGGGGTAACGTGGCCTTGGCCACCGGAAAGCTGAGCAGCGCCATCATCCGGTAGGTTTCAATTTCCAGTAGGCGCTGAACCATGCGCCCGGATTGTCTGGAACCCATGCTCTGGTTGCACACCAAAATTCGGCTGGTCGCCGTGCCGTTGATGGCAAAGTCGGTGAACACCTGCCCTGCTCCACTGGCGACAAAACCACCGACCAAGGTATGCCCTTCAAAAAAACCGGCGACGTCCTCGGGTTGTTTTTTTTCCTGACAGTCCCACTCGAAGAGATCAATGCCCACCAACAATTCGCCCGGCAAATTTGCCAACCACTGCGGTGACAGCCGCTGAGAAGCCGACTGGTCGAATGGCAGTGCGTCATCTGCCCGTTCAAAAAGAGAAAAACTGACAAATTCATTGTGCCGCTCAAACCGGGCACGCAAAGCGCAGCGTTCGTCATTGAGCGTCAGGTTGATTTGCGGTGCTGACCAATTAATATTTGAGGGCAACTGACACGCAAAGGTTTTGACCAGCGTTTGCAGGTGCTCAGGCCAGGCAGCCAGGACATCAACGCTGCCTGTCATGGCAATGTGAAAAACCCGTTCCTGACGCCACAACGCCTCTGTAGGGCGGGAATGTACCTCGTCGTTCAAGACTTGGCGCAAAGGATGAAGCTTGGGCATGGCCACGAAGGGTTGTGCTTCCTGCTTCACGCTTTGTCTTTGATGCTGGGCCAGGCTTTGGACAAGTAGTAGCACATGGACCAGACCGTGAGCGCTGCCGCCACCCAAATCAGCACATCACCCAGCAAACGCATGTCAATGAACAACAAGGTGTCATCAAACAACAACATGGGAATGGCAACCATTTGGGCAATGGTTTTAAATTTACCGAGAGAATTGACCGCCACACTGCCACGGGCACCAATTGAGGCCATCCATTCGCGCAATGCAGAAATGGTAATTTCCCGACCAATAATAACCAAGGCAATGATAGGGTGTGCCCGCCCGAGATAAACCAGCACAATCAATGTGGCACTCACCATCAATTTGTCGGCGACCGGATCAAGAAACGCACCGAATGAGGAAGTTTGATTCCAGCGCCTTGCTAAATAGCCATCAAATGCATCGGTCACTGCTGCAAGGACGAACACCACTGTCCCCATGAGATTTTTATTTTGGACGCTGAGGGTTTCGTCGGAGACCAGAAAAATTCCGACCACCAAAGGAATGAGCACAATTCGGACCCATGTGAGCAACATGGGAAGGTTCATAGGCATAGTAGCGGCCACTTGTTTTTGTTATTCGAAATATAACCGATGAACACGGGTTTAAGCTAGGAAGCGCACATTGATTAACGCATCACTTGAAGGTCGAGCCGGGTCGAGCAAGACTTTAGTGCAACCTTCGGTAGATTTCCTCGGCAAGGGTTTGCGAAATTCCCTCTACAGTCATTAAATCTTCAATGCCAGCGGCCTTGATACCTCGCAGCCCTCCAAAACGGCTCAATAACCTCTGCTTGCGTTTTGCACCCACGCCCTCAATTTCATCCAACTGGGACACCACACGGTTTTTAGCACGCTTGGCCCGCATGCCTGTGATTGCGAACCGGTGGGCTTCGTCGCGTATCTGGGCAATCAGCATCAGTGCCGGATGGGTTTTCCCCAACGCCAGAGAGGGCCTACCATCGGGAAAAATCAGGGTTTCCAAACCCACTTTCCTGTCTTCGCCCTTGGCCACGCCCACAATCAGGCTGATGTCCAGACCCAACTCTTCAAACACCTGTCGGGCAATCTCAACCTGACCCTTGCCACCGTCAATCAGCACCAGATCTGGCAGGTTTTCTTCCACTTTTTCATAACGACGCATTAAGGCCTGACGCATGGCGGCGTAGTCATCGCCCCCGGTAATGCCCTCGATGTTGTAGCGGCGGTATTCCTTGTTCTGCATTTCATGGGAATGAAACACCACGCAAGAGGCTTGTGTGGCCTCTCCGGCGGTGTGGCTGATGTCGAAGCATTCGATGCGGATTTTTTCCAGGGGCTCAGGTAAATCAAGCACATCCGCGAGTTGGCGGGTGCGAAACGCTGCATGTCCTTTTTCCGCAAGACGCCGCGACAGAGCCATGTTCGCATTGTCCACCGCCATTTCCAGCCAACGCCTGCGATTGCCTTGTGGATGCCTGAGAACGTTGATTTTTCTACCCGACTGTTCTGACAGCAACATCAGCAACTCCGGGGCGTCGAATTCGCAATTGATGATCAAGGTCGGGGGAATGGCCTTGTCTACATAGTGTTGGGACAAAAACGCCTCCAGCACCTCAGCTTCTGTCTGGGTTTCCAGCACATTGACAGCAGCAACGGCAGGTTCAACCAGCTCTGCCGCCGTTTCAGGCAAAGCCTCTGCATCGGCAGGTGCGTCATCTTCCAAAGACAACAAGCATCCGGTGTTGGGGAAAATAGGTCGATCTCCCAAGTGCCGACCGCCTCGAACCATGGCCAGATTTACGCACACCAAACCATTGGACACCATGACCGCAATAATATCGGTGTCTTCATCTCCACCGGTGGTATCCACACTTTGCTGGTGCAACACCTTGGACAAGGCAGACACCTGATTGCGGTAGACCGCTGCCTCTTCAAAACGCAAGGCCTCGGCGGCAGAGAACATTTTCTGCTCAAGCTCGGAGAGTATTTCCTTGTGCTGCCCCCGCAAAAAACGGGACGCCGCCTCCACATCAAGGGCATATTGCTCCGGGCTGATTTTTTCAACACAGGGCGCACTGCAACGGCCAATCTGTGCTTGCAGACAGGGACGACTGCGATGGGAAAACACCGTATCTTCGCAATTTCTCAGCAAAAACACCCGCTGCAGAATTTGTATGCTTTCCTTGACAGCCCATGCATTTGGGTAAGGGCCGAAGTACTGACTTTTTTTGTCCACGGCACCCCGGTAATAAGCTACACGGGGGTACCTGTGGGCAGTCAGGCGTAAATATGGATAAGATTTATCATCTCGAAACAAGATGTTGTAGCGAGGATCTAAAGTTTTTATGAGGTTATTTTCAAGCAGCAGCGCTTCTGCTTCAGAACGCGTCACGGTAATTTCAATGCGCTTGATGCGGGCCACCATGTGCGCAGTTCTGGGACTTGCGTGGGTTTTCTGAAAATAGGAACTGACGCGTTTCTTTAAATCCTTTGCTTTGCCCACATACAGAACCACCCCCTCTTTGCCCAACATGCGATAGACGCCGGGGCGGGTAGGCAGTTGCGCCAAAAAACTGGGGATGTCGAAGGCTTCTTCTGTCATTGCGACAGCCCAGTCAAAATACGGGCGCGGGCAACCACCTGTTCAAACATCGGCGTGGTCAGCCTGCCTGTCTGGGTGTTGTAGCGGGAAACATGGTAGCTGTCCATCAGCATAAAGGGGTGGCCTGCGCCGTTCAGGTCATACTCTGCAGCGTGGGCAAACTTGAACTGACTTTTTTTCAAACCCAACGCAATCAGTACAGCCTCGTGGGCCACCAGACCGAGGGCAAGAATGACCTTTGGCGGGTGCAGGCGCAGTTCGTTTTTCAGGTAGTTGTTGCACAAGCGAATTTCGGCGGGGGTGGGCTTGTTCTCAGGCGGCACGCATTTCACCGCGTTTGTCACACGACAATTAATGAGCTTCAGACTGTCGTTGGCAGCGACAGACACCGGAGCACTTGCAAAGCCATACCGGTGCAAAGTCTGATAGAGCAGATCACCGCAAAAGTCACCGGTGAACGGCCGACCAGTGCGGTTGGCCCCGTGATAACCCGGCGCCAGCCCCACCACCAGTAAAGACGCTGAAAGCTGGCCAAACGGAGGCACAGGCGCTGCAAAGTGCGCCGGGTAGTTCGCCTTGCAGTCAGCCAGGTATTGAGCCAAGCGAGGGCAAAGTGTGCACGCCGGATTGAACTCCTCTTTGCTCAAAGCAAGCGCCACGACTGATTCCGGTTTCAACCCAGCCATACCCTTGCGTTGCGGAACATGCGCATCCATGGGGAATCTTCTGCCTGTTCCTGCGGGTACCACGACATTTGTACGCTGCGGAAAACACGCTCGGGGTGCGGCATCATGATGGTGAAACGCCCATCTGCTGTGGTGAAGCCAGCCAAGCCATCGGGTGAACCGTTGGGATTGGCGGGATAGGTGTTTGCAACCGTTCCGGCGGCGTCCACATAACGCAGACTCACCAGACCTGAAGCCTTCAATGCGGCTTCATTGCCCTGACGGGAAAAGTCTGCCTTGCCTTCGCCATGAGCCACCACAATGGGGATCAGGGAATCGACCATGCCCTGCAAAAACAGTGAGGGTGATTGCTCCACCTTGACCTGAACCAAACGCGCTTCGTACTGTTCAGAACGGTTGCGGGTCAGGCGGGGCCAGTGCGCAGCACCGGGAATCAAGTCGGCCAGGGTGGCCATCATCTGGCAGCCATTGCAAACCCCCAGCGCAAAACTGTCCGGGCGGCCAAAGAATTGTGCAAACATATCCGCCAATTGTGCGTTGTAGCGTATGGTTTTAGCCCAGCCTTCGCCAGCTCCCAATACATCGCCATAACTGAAACCACCGCATGCAGCCAAGCCTTTGAAGTCGGCAAGTTGGTGGCGACCAGCCAACAAGTCGCTCATGTGAACATCCACCGCCTCGAAACCGGCACGGTTAAAAGCGGCGGCCATTTCAAGCTGCCCGTTTACACCCTGCTCTCGCAACACAGCCAGACGTGGGCGCTGCCCTTTGGCAATAAAAGGCGCGGCAATGTCGGCTTGCGGATCAAAGCTCAAATGCTGCACCAATTCGGTGTGCTTGGCTTTGGCGCTCCGCAGAAAAAATACTTTTTGCGTCCCGGTAGAACTCAATAACATCCCGGTCGTTGAGTTTTCCAATAATGTTGCTGCACACACCCAAACCGTGGGCGCGCAACACATCCATTGCCTCGCTGCGGCGGGCCTGGGGCACCTGGATGACAAAGCCCAACTCTTCGCTGAACAAGGCCTTCATGGTGAGTTCATTGCGTTGTACAGCCACTTGTTCAGGTCGGATTTTAAAATCGCCCCAATCGGCGGAATACGGATCTATGGTCAAAATATCCAGACTGACGGAAATACCGCAGTGTCCGGCAAACGCCATCTCACACAAGGTGGCCAACAGGCCGCCATCGGAGCGGTCGTGGTAGGCGTGCACCAAGCCTTTTTCCCGCAATTCGTTGAGCGCTAGAAAGGCTGACTTCAAGGCCTGCGGGTTGTCCAAGTCAGGTACGGAATTGCCCACCTGTTCATAGACTTGTGCCAGCACCGAACCGCCCAGACGGTTTTTGCCGAAGCCCAGATCGACCAACACCAGCGCGGTATCGCCGCAATCGGTTTTAAGCTGTGGCGTGAGGGTTTTACGAACGTCGGCCACGCGGGAAAATGCCGACACAATCAGCGACACAGGCGACAAGACCTCACGTGTTTCACCATCTTGCGACCAGCGCGTGCGCATGGACAAAGAATCTTTTCCGACAGGAATGGACAGGCCCAAGGCGGGGCACAATTCCATGCCAATGGCCTTCACGGTGTCAAACAGGGCGGCATCTTGACCGGGTGTTCCGCAGGCCGCCATCCAGTTGGCAGATAATTTAATGTCTTCCAGTTGGGCAACTTCAGCCGCCATCAGGTTGGTGATGGCTTCAGCCACCGCCATGCGACCCGAGGCCGGTGCATCCAGTACAGCCAGAGGCGTGCGCTCGCCCATGGCCATGGCTTGGCCTTGGTAGGCGTCGTAATCGTCAAGCGACACAGCAACGTCAGCCACCGGTATTTGCCAGGGGCCGACCATTTGATCGCGGGCTGTAAAGCCGCCCACGGTTCTGTCGCCGATGGAAATCAGGAACCGTTTACTGGCCACCGCAGGAAACCTCAACACGGACATCACCGCTTCTTTGATATCCGCCGTGGCGACATCAACAGTGGGCGCCTCAATGCGTTTGCGCTCGTCTTTGCGGTGCATGCGAGGGGGCTTGCCCAGCAAAACATCCATGGGCATTTGCACCGGAGGCACAGGCGACTGGGCATCCAGCACCCGAAGTTGCTGCTCTGCCGTGGCATGGCCCACTACCGCAAACGGGCAGCGCTCACGCTCACAAATTTGAGCGAACAAGGCGAGACTCTCGGGTGCAAGCGCCAACACATAACGTTCCTGGCTCTCATTGCACCAGATTTCAGCCGGGCTCATGCCTGCTTCGTCAAGATTGACCTTGCGCAAATCAAAGGTGGCGCCCTTCTTGGCCGTGTCGGCCAACTCAGGGAACGCGTTGGAAATGCCGCCGGCGCCCACATCGTGAATGGACAGAATGGGACTGTCTTGCCCCATGGCCCAGCAGCGGTCCAACACTTCCTGGCTTCGCCTTTGAATTTCCGGGTTGCTGCGCTGAACCGAATCAAAATCAAGCGCTTCGGTGTTGGCACCCACTCCCATGGAAGAAGCCGCGCCACCACCCATGCCAATGCGCATGCCAGGCCCGCCGAGTTGTATCATCAGCGCACCTTCCGGCAACTCGTTTTTAAAACTGTGCATGTCGCGGATGTTGCCGATGCCACCTGCAATCATGATGGGCTTGTGATAGCCAAACACCTGCTGACCGACCCGCTGCTCGTAGGTTCTGAAGTAGCCCCCCAGGTTCGGACGACCAAATTCATTGTTGAAACTGGCAGCACCAATAGGGCCGTCAATCATGATGGACAAGGGCGTTGCAATTCGGGAGGGAATACCGATTTCTCCGCCCTGTGGCGAAGTTTCGCGTTGTGTCATGCCTTGCAGTGCGTCCTGCCCGCTTTCCCATGAATGCTGCATATCAGGAAAACGCAGGTGGCTGGTGGTGAAACCACACAAACCCGCTTTGGGTTTGGCGCCTCGACCTGTGGCACCTTCATCGCGGATTTCCCCGCCCGCCCCTGTAGCGGCCCCGGCAAACGGCGAAATGGCCGTCGGGTGGTTGTGTGTTTCAACCTTGGCCAAATAATTGGTTTTTTCAGTGTGCGCCCTGTAGATACCGTCTGCATCAGGGAAAAACCGGGCAGCCGTGGCGCCCTCAAGAATGGCGGCGTTGTCAGAGTAGGCCACCACCGTTCCTTGCGGCGTGGTGGCGTGGGTGTGGCGAATCATGCCGAACAGGCTTAAATCCTGTTCCTGACCATCCACAGTCCAGGCTGCGTTGAAAATCTTGTGGCGGCAATGCTCGGAATTGGCCTGGGCAAACATCATCAACTCGACATCCGTCGGGTCTCTGTCCATGTCTGCGTAAGCAGCCAGCAAATAATCGATCTCGTCTTCCGACAAAGCCAGACCCAACTCAGTGTTGGCCTGATTCAAAGCGGATTTTCCGGCCGCCAGCGACACAATGTTCAGGTGCCGTTGCTCGACATCTGCAAACAAAACCGCGGGATTGCTGTTGACCGGCAAAACAGTTTCAGTCATGCGATCGTGCAGGACACTGGCCACAGCGGCCAATTCTTCCTGGCTCAGTGTGGGTACACTGCCGAGCAAACCATGTTTGAGTCCAATGTGAAAACGTACGCCACGCTCTATGCGCTTGATGCCCTGCACCCCTGCGTTGTGGGCAATTTCAGTGGCCTTGCTGGCCCACGAAGACAACGTGCCCAAGCGCGGAACCACCAACAGGCAGATATCTGCTTCAGCGGGTGCCTGCATGCGGACACCGTAATCCAGCAAGCCTTGCAGCACGGTTTGCCCCTGTAGGGAAACCGCATCAATGCTGGCCACAAAATGGACGAACTCAGCCGAAACCGACTTGATTCTAGTGTCTATCGCCTTCAGGCGCTCAAGCAGGGACGATTCACGAAAATCTGACAAGGCACGAACGCCACCAAAGGTGGAAATGCAAAGCTGAGAGGCAGAGGACATGGATGCGCGTGCGGAATTTTAGAAGAACCTTAATTATACGTCTGTCAGTCCACTTAGCGCCTGCGCTGTCACTAAAACTAGGCAGGTTTGTTAGACGTTCTCTACAAATTATTGGCCGCGCCGCCTAAGATAGGGGAAAACAATTCACCGGAATACCAATCCCATGACAAGCAACGCATTTTTGAAACCCGGACAGCAAGATCTAGCCTTGATGACGGTTGAACAGGTCAGGCAGGCCGAGCAAACCGCCTACGCAGGGATGGACAGTTTTATGCTCATGGCGCGGGCGGGGCATGCCGCTTTTTTATGGGCTTGCGAGCGCTTGCAGGGCAAGTCGGGGTATTGGATCGTGTTGGCCGGACCGGGCAACAATGGCGGCGACGCCTATGTGTTGGCCACCCATGCTCTGGAGGCCGGTACACCTGTCAAGTTGTATGCGCTGGGGCAAACCTCGGAAAAAGCCGACGATGCGCTGCTTGCCAAAGCCGGTTTTCTGGCGGCGGGGGGCGAGGTTAATCCGTCGGAGGAATTTCAATCCTTGCACGGCGCAGCCGGTATTGTGGACGGTCTGTTTGGCATCGGTCTGGCAAGCTCGCCGACCGGCGAGGCGCAGCGACTCATCAGACTGATGAATTCCGAAAGCCCCCTGAACATTCCGGTACTGGCACTCGACATTCCCAGCGGCCTGAATGCCAACACCGGTCAGGCTTTTTGCGACTGTGTAAAAGCAACGCACACACTGAGCTTCATTGCGGCAAAACCCGGCTTGTTTACCCTGAACGGACCGGGTCAGTGCGGCGAGGTCACACTGGCGGATATCGGACTGCAAGAGGCTACAACTCCCTATCCGCAACGCCTTTACGCGCAGGAAACGCTGCTGCGCTTGTTAAAGCCCCGGGACATGAACAGCCACAAAGGCAGCCATGGCGACGTGGTTGTGCTAGGTGGCGACCAAGGCATGGTAGGTGCAGCCATTCTGGCCGCTAGAACGGCACTGCATCTGGGAGCAGGCAGGGTTTTCCTCGGCCTGCTTGAAGGCCCTCAGCCGCCCGGATACGACCCGTTACAACCAGAATTGATGATGCGCAGCACCGAGAGTCTGCTGACGCACGCGGGCGTCTGGGTGGTGGGGCCTGGCTTGGGGCAAGGCAGCAAGGCCTGCACATTGCTGAACCAAGTGCTGGACATCGCAGCAACCCTATCCACCCCCGACGCTTTGGTGCTGGACGCAGACGCCTTGAACTTGCTGACGCAGGACCCTGACCTGGCAGAAAAATTCGCCGGACTCAAACGACCCTCTGTGATCACGCCTCACCCGCTGGAGGCCGCACGCTTGCTCGGCCTCACAACAGAACAAATTCAGGCGGACCGGATAAGCGCAGCAGAACAACTCAGTGAGCGTTTCAATACTTGCACAGTGCTTAAAGGCGCAGGCAGCGTTATTGCCCATCAAGGCGAGCTAAGCGTCAATCTCAGTGGAGGCCCAGCCTTGGCCACCGGAGGAACAGGCGACGTGCTGGCGGGAACTCTGGGCGCATTGCTGGCTCAATTCGGTTGCGAGTCTCTACACCAGACGGTGGCACTGGGGGTGTTTTTACACGGTCAGTCGGTTGAACCGCTGGGCTTGGAAAAACGCAGCCCTCGGCTGCTCACTGCCAGCGAAGTGATGCTGAGAATAAAACACCGATTAAATGACAGGTGACGCGACAGTTGGCGCGGCAGCAGATCAAGCCACCACAGATGAGGGCGCCTGCAAATGAAAGACGGTGTCGCAACGGGCTGCCAGTGCTTCATCGTGGGTCACCAGTATCAAGGTGCTGCCTGAATTTTTTTGCAGATCAAACATCAGCGAGATAATTCTTTCACCCGTCTGGGCATCCAGGCTGCCCGTGGGCTCATCTGCAAAAATCAAGGCTGGTTTTGCCACGAAAGCCCGCGCCAAGGCCACGCGCTGCTGCTCACCACCCGACAGCGTTCTGGGAAAATGATTCAAACGGTCACCCAAACCGACCTTGAACAACATGTCCGAGGCCAGTCCGCGCACATTGCGAACACGCGCCAACTCCAGTGGCAGACTGACATTTTCCAGTGCCGTCAGGTGGTCAAGCAACTGAAACGACTGAAATACAAAACCCACGTGCGCTGCCCTGAAGGCAGCCCTGCCCTCCTCGTTCATGTCGAACAGCGACTGCCCTGCCAACACCACTTTGCCTTGACTCGGCGTGTCCAGACCCGCCATCAAGCCCAACAGGGTGGACTTTCCTGAACCCGAGGCGCCGACAATAGCGAGGGAACGCCCCTGCTCCAGTTGAAATGAAACGTTACTGAGAATTTGCAGGGCCTGGCCTGCGTCTGGAACAGACTTGCAGAGCGACTGAACACTGACCATGACTGCTGGGTTTGAACTCACAAGGCCTCGACTGACTTAGAATACGGTTATGACACACAAACATATCACTTTTTCAGTTTTATTTTCACTCGGACTGGTCTCTGCCTGCATGGCTGCACCGCCCAAAACCTGCAAGCTCATGGTTCACGGCGACAGTCTTTCTGCCGCTTACGGCCTGAAGCGTGAAGAAGGCTGGGTGACGCTGCTTGAAAAAAAACTGTCTGCAGAAAAAATTGATTGCGCAGTGGTGAACGCTTCAATTTCCGGCGAAACCACGGCGGGTGGGTTGGCCCGGTTGCCAGCGCTGCTGGCGCAACACAAGCCCAGCCACGTCTTGCTTGAATTGGGCGGCAACGATGGTTTGAGGGGCCTGCCCCTGAATGAAATGAACGGCAATTTGCTGAACATGGTGAATCAGGCACAGCAGGCACAGGCGCAAGTGCTCTTGATAGGCGTGCAGATTCCGCCAAATTATGGCCGACCCTACAATGAAAAATTTCAGCAAACCTTCAAGGAGGTAGCCAAAGCCAAACGCGTCGCCTTGGTGCCGTCCTTGCTGGAAAAACTGGCTGATTCACGGGAAGCCTTTCAGGCAGATGGCATACATCCGGTGGCAAGCGCTCAACCCGCCCTGCTCGACACAGTCTGGCCACAACTGAAACTACAACTGAAAAAATAAACAAGGCCACATGAAACAACCTAAAACACTGACTGTGGACGAAGCACTGGAGCAATGGCAGTCGTTCGACACAATTTTAGACGCACGCACGCCGGCGGAGTTTCTTGACGACCATTTGCCCGGCGCAGCAAACGCTGCCGTGCTCAGCGATGAAGAACGCATCACCATCGGCACCATTTACAAGCAAGTCTCTGCATTCGAAGCAAAAAAAAGGGGCGCAGCACTGACTGCCAGAAACATCGCCGCCTACATTGAAAACCAATGCCTTGAACGCGCCCGCGACTGGCGCCCCTTGGTTTATTGTTGGCGCGGCGGTAACCGCAGCGGTTCGTTGGCCATTATTCTGGCGCAGATCGGATTTCCGGTTGTTCAGTTGGAAGGCGGCTACAAGGCGTTCAGAGCCAGAGTGATGCAAGACCTCACCACCTTGCCGCAAGGCTTTCGGTTTGTGGTGCTGTGTGGCACGACAGGCTCCGGTAAAAGCCGGGTGTTGGAAACCATCGGTGCGCAAGGCGCACAAACGCTGGACTTGGAAGCCCTGGCCAATCACCGCGGCTCTGTCTTGGGGCCCATTCCCAACAAACCTCAACCCAGCCAGCGGCACTTTGAAACCTTGCTATGGAGCGCGCTAAAAAAACTGGACCCCAGCCAACCGGTGTTTGTGGAATGTGAAAGCAAAAAGGTGGGCAATGTCAGGGTGCCGGAAGAACTGATGCTCACCATCCGCAGCGGCAAGTGCATCGTCATTGACTCAGCGCTTCAGCAACGCGTGGCGTTGCTCAGAAGAGACTACCCGCATTGGGAGTCAGACTTCAACAGCTTTGCAGATCGCATGCAGGCATTGGAAGCTGCGTTGGGAAAGGACAAGGTTCAAAACCTGCTGCAAAGATCGCAGGCCGGGCTTTGGAACGAAGTGGTTGAAACGCTGTTGGTGGATCATTACGACCCAGCCTACTTGAAATCAATTCACCGCAACTTCAAGGAATACGAAACAGCGCAGACCATTGCGCTTTCAGGCATTGATGACTCTGCGCTTCAAGCCTGCGCAAGGCAAGTCATCTCAGCGGAACCATCAACTTCGAATCCAACCACCGCCTGAATGCTCAGGCGGTGAGGTTTAATGCAGGGTGGCTTTATTAACCGGCGGTGTCTGTGGCTTTGAAAGTTTTCAAGGTTTTTGCCTTGCTTTGCGCCTTGATGGCAGCCAGCGCGGCAAAACCCGAAGATTGTGAAGCGGAGTCTAGCCAACGGGCCATCCGAGGGTCGCCGGCCACTTTTGGATCTTTGGCATCGGCTGGTTTGTATTCGGGTGCAGACAGCACTTTTACCAACACAAAACCGGCCTCACCCAAATCTGCCCCAGTGAAAGCCGGCAAGGTTTTTACATCCAGTTTCATGGCTTGGGCAACCGCCTTGCCATTGAGCCCTTGCGGCTTGGACCGGGCTATTGTGGTGTCAGCAGACAAGCCTTCAATGGCCCCGCCTTTTTTGGCTTTTTCCAGCGCAGCCTCACCGGCTTGAACCGCAAGCTTGCCGGCTTCCTGCCGGGTCAGCACCTGTTTGATGTCTGCAGAAACCGTTTCAAGACCCTTGACTGCAACCGGGTTGTATTTCACCACCCGCGCAGCCACAACACTGCCACCGACGGTAACCGCCTTGGTGTTGTTGCCTTTTTTCAGCACATCGTCTGTGAACAGGCTGGCAATGAACTCGCCATTGCCCAAAGGATTGTTGGCTTCAGCAGGTTTAAGCAACTGGCGCGATGTGACCGTGGCTTTTTTGACGTTTAGCTTGAACCGGTCAAGCACGGGCTTCAAACTGTCTGGTTGATCGAACGCCAGATTGGTGAATGCCTCAGCGGCTTCGGCAAATTTTGACTGCGTCTGCTGACGGCGAATTTCTTCAACAATGTCAGCCTTGATTTGCTCAAACGGCTTCACAACCGACGGCAAAATATCAGTGACTTCTATAATATGAAAGCCGAAGTCTGTGGCAACCACCCCACTCATCTCATCTTTTTTCAATGCAAACGCAACGTTCTCAAACTCTTTGACCATCATGCCGCGGCCAAATTGCCCCAAGTCGCCGCCTTGCCCTGCAGAACCAGGGTCTTGAGACTCGGCTTTTGCCAGAGCAGCGAATTGTTTGCTGTCGGCTTTCAACTTGGCAAGAATTGCCTCAGCTTTTTCCTTGGCCTTGGCCTTGTCCTCACTTGAGGCTTCCTTACCTGCAGAAATCAGGATGTGACGGGCCTTGCGCTCTTCCGGCGTGGAGAACCGTGCCTTGTTCTGCTCGTAGTAGCCTTTGGCATCCACGTCGCTGATGTTGATGGTCTGCCCGACTGTCTCAGGGCTAAGAACAGCGTATTCAATCTCGGCGATTTCAGGGGTTTTGAAAGCCGCCTGGTTGTCTGCATAGTACTGCGCAATTTGCGCATCGCTTACCTTGGCTGCCGCGGCAAATTGCCCCGAAGAGAACTCCAGGAATTGAACTACGCGGGGCGCATCGTTGATTTCCAGAAGCCGTGCCTTAATACTGACCGGCAGAAACTCGCTAATGGCCACTGGTCCGGTAACCTGTTGCTTGGCCAGATCAGATCGCAAGCCGGCTTCAAACATCTCGGGGGTACGCCCTTGCGCTGCCAGCAAGGCGTTGTATTTGGTCAAACTGAAGCGACCGTTCTCCTGAACCGCCTGAATTTTTGAAATAACATCAGCCAGTCTGGCGTCTGAAGCCGACAAATATTCTTTGCGGATGGCCCACTGTGTTACTTCGTCTTCCAGCAAGTCATCCAGCACTGCCTGATTTAACTGAGGAGAGTCGAGCAAAGTGGGGTCGAACGCGCCGCCAAGTTGTTGCCTCAAGCGCTCTATTTGTTGTTTCTTGTTGAACTCAAACACTTCAGGCGTTATTTTTTTGCCGTCTACCTCAGCGTAGGGTTCGCCACGGTCCCTGAAGCTGGAATAGCTGTCCAGTCCGATAAGGGCAAACGATGGAATGATCAACAACAACAGCACAAACTGCATCATTTTTTGATGCGAACGGAAAAACTCAAACATGGAAGGTCTTTTAAACGGTTGAATCTTCTGTCAATGATATCGCAGAAGAAGAACCTTCGTATTCGAGCCAGCTTAATTGGCGGGGGCAGTCTTTACCAACTGTAGCCCAACCTTGTGCTCAACCGACTCATAAACACTTCCAACTTTCGTGAATACGGCGGCCAGTAAAACCAAAACGAAAAAAACTGAGAGTCCGCGAGACAACATGGCAAATCCCCTTTGCAGAGTGAGTAGGCGTAATGCCTTTTAAAACACCATGTTAGGAGCAAGCCAGCATCGGCCCACCCCCTCGAACGAGTACACCCTCTCCAGCCTCCCCCGTAAAATACGCAGAACCTACCCATACAAGGGGTGCAATTGTTATACCAACAGAACAAACCTGCACATTTCGGAAGTCACAAAATGTATTGCCACTGCGTGCTATTAAGACATTTAAGTACCAGTTAATACCAAAAGCTTAAAGCATAAGACACACTCCGCCCGGCACATTGATTGCAAAAAATCGCAACACGTCGCACAGTGCACCCATGCAGGACAACGCCAACAAAAAAATATCTGAAAAACAAAGGCTTATTGATGGGTGATTACAATGGCAATGTCTGCTCGCTGGCCTTGATCAGCGAAACAGATGCATCAAATGGCGCAGATGCCTTGGAACACCACTTTGGTGTTGTTCAAAAGCACTGCGAAACGCATGGTCTCAAAACCCTGTTGGTTCATCGTTCAACGAAAGTACTGCATTTTTTTGAAGGCACGCAGGAACAAATACAAAACATTTCTTCACTGATTTCCAAAGACTTGAACGCTGGTGTTATTGCATCTCAAAATTACGACCCCTCCCCCAGCATTCTGGAAGATTGCAGTTTCCAAATTATGAATGCCAACCGCGAAGGCTTCGATGGCGAGATCACACTGGAACGTTTTCTGCAGACTCCGAATCCACACACCCTGTTAAATACAGAGGCCATCCGCTTGAGAAGGCTGTTTTTCCGCCTGAAAAGCGAAGCCTCACTGCAAAAATCTGTCATGGAACCCATGTGCATGAACTGAGGCGCCCAAAAAGCCCGCCTTAAAAAATCGGGAATTTCTCCCATTGCCCACCGTTGCAGACGGACGTATAACTCACGATCCAAAACATAAATAAATGTCTGCGCGAGGGTGAGTTTCATGGTGGTATCTAAAAAACCGGTTGTTCTAGGTATTCTGAGCTTATTGGCTGCAACTCAATCGCCCCAGGCGGTGAGCCAAGCGCCGGACACCGACAGAAAACTAGGCGACATTCAAGTCATTTCCACCACACCCCTGCCGGGCATCGGCGCCAGTCTCTCAGAAACTCCGTCTGCGGTGCAGGTCAGAAACAGCAAAACCATTGAGTCTTCGAATGCCATTGGTGTGGGAGACTTCCTCAATGAGTCCATGAGCGGCGTCCATGTAAACGAAATTCAAGGCAACCCTTTTCAACCGGATGTCAGCTACCGAGGCTACACGGCTTCGCCCCTTCTAGGAACACCGCAAGGCTTGTCTGTGTATCTGGATGGTGTGCGGATGAACCAACCCTTTGGGGATGTGGTGAGTTGGGACTTACTGCCAAAAACAGCGATTTCAAGCCTGACCCTGATGCCGGGTTCCAACCCGTTATTTGGGCTGAACACGCTGGGGGGCGCTATTTCAATACAGACCAAAGACGGTCGCAGCCACCCCGGGAGTTCGGTTCAATCGTATGTGGGCTCCTATCAGCGCAGATCTCTGGAAGTAGAACACGGCGGCAGCAACGAGCAAGGCTATGACTGGTATTTGTCAGGCAACTTGTTCAAAGAGAAGGGTTGGAGAGACGACTCTCCCTCAGATGTCAGGCAGTTTTTCAGCAAACTGGGTTACCAGAACGGTGCCACCCGTCTGAAACTTTCCATCGGGCATTTCGACAATCAACTCACAGGCAACGGGTTGCAGGAATTTCGCTTGCTTAACCAAGACTATTCAAGCATCTACACCAAGCCTGACATCACAAAAAACACCTCAAACTTCCTGAATCTTGGCGTAACCCACACCCTGACAGAACAAACGTCTTTTAATGGCAATGTTTACTACCGGACCATAAAAACCAATACGCTCAATGGAGACATTAACGATGGCTCGTTTGGACAGGAGCGAGTTTATGCAACCGATGAAAACCAGACCAACACGCCCTTTCCAAGCGCTGCTTGCAACAGCGCTTTAGACGACCACGATGAAAAATGCACAGGTCTTTTGAACCGCACCTCAAGCAAACAGGCCAACCGTGGTCTGTCAGGGCAATTCACACACATCACCGACTTTGGAAAAAACAGCAATTCTTTTGTGGTGGGGGCGGGTTACGATGCCAACCGAACACGGTTTTTGCAAAGCTCACAATACGGCTTTCTAACGCCTGACCGCGGCGTAAGTACGATTGACGTATTCGATGAAGACAATCAGGTGGATTTAAGCAGCAAATCCAACACGAAAAGCGTGTATGCGATGAACACCTACTCTGTGGGCAAAGACTTGCACCTGAATTTGGCCGGCAGATGGAATCAGACAAAAGTAAATAACGTAGACGCACTCATTGCGTCTGGCGAACCCGGCACGCTGACAGGAGATCACAAATTCAACCGGTTCAACCCGTCTTTTGGCGTAAGCTACTTGCCCAGCATCAACATCAACACCTATGCCAGTTACAGTGAAAGCAACCGCGCGCCCACGGCCATTGAGCTGGGCTGCGCCGACCCTGAAAACCCGTGCAAACTGCCGAACTCGCTGGCAGGCGACCCGCCTTTAAAGCAAGTGGTGGCAAAAACGGTTGAAGTGGGTGTCAGGGCAAAAGTGAGCAGCGCAGCCAACATCACCGCCAGTGTATTTCGGACCAACAACCACGACGACATCCTGTTCCTCGCATCTCCAATGACCGCCTCAATGGGCTATTTCGCAAACGTCAGCAAAACACGCCGCCAGGGTATAGAACTGGGGGGTAACCACAAGGGGGAAAACCATGTCATTAACGCCAGCCTGACTCTGCTGCAAGCCACTTATGAATCAGAAGAAACGTTTAGCGCCGAAGCCAACAGCAGCGCAGATTCCAGCGCTCGCACCTCCGTTAAAAAAGGTGACCGCATCCCACTGATTCCAAACCGCATTTTAAAAGTAAGCGGCCAATACCAACTTTCACAGGCGTGGGGCTTGACCGCTGGCATGCAAGCAGTTTCAGGTGTTTTTGCGCGTGGCAATGAAAACAACCAGCACTCGCCTGCAGGCGATGAGTTTTTGGGTTCTGGAAAAACGTCAGGCTATGCAGTTTTTAATGCAGGAACACGTTACCAGTTGAACCAACAACTGGAATTGTTTGCCAACATCAACAACCTGTTTGACAGACGTTATGTCACGGCTTCACAACTCGTGGCCACAGGTATTGGTTTGAATGGAGGCTATTCTTCGCCCTCGGAAACTTATTCAAGTTTTAATGCGCCGGGAGCACCGCGCATGGCGTGGGTGGGAGTAAAGTACCGGTTTTGATGTTCAAGCGCAGCCCCTCAAGCCGGGCTGAATTTCAAGGCGCCATACAGCAGCTCGTACAAAATCTCAAAGGTCTCGCCTTTGGGGAATACTGCGAATCGGGCTTGGTCGCGCAGCAAATATTGATATTCCACATTGGCGGTGGTAATGATGACCGGAATTTCGTTGGGCACCTGTGTAATCAAAAATTCAAACACCCTCGCCGGCCCTGCGTCTAAAACGCTCAGGTCAGCAATAATCAAGGCGGGCACGGCTTGCTGACAAGCCTGCTCCAACAAACACAAGGCCGGAAACTCCTGAACCTCGCAATCAGGCGGAAGCATCTCTGCCAGCAAATCTTTCAGGGCCATGCGAACAAGCAGTTGGTCCTCGAGAATAAAAATCTGTCTTGATTTTTCTGTATTCACGGTTACGCCTCCCTATTAGCTGAGCTATGAAAATACCCCAGAACTGGGGGCTCAATATCACCCCATTCGGGTAGCCCACGTCAGCTAAAAACCTACAGGGGCAAACAACCTGATTCCGATGCACTTTTTAGGGGGGTTGTTTTGAAACAAACCACGTTAAACTTCAGTCCTAGATTTATATATAAAAAACTAAGCGAATAGAAAATATCAATGAAAACAAAGTCATCCTCAAGGTCGCTAAAGCTTGGCCTCTTAGCCCGCATGTGTTTTTCGGGTTTGTTGGTCTTGGGCTTGAGCAACGCCCAAGCCGACACCTCAGCGCGCAGAGACGCTGACTCTGTTCGCCCTCCATCAGTGCGCTCTTATCCGGACCTTAACCTGCCTGACCGCTCCTCAGGGCAAACTGCAGTAGACCGACTGAAAAAAAGCAAACGTCTGAAAGATGTGGCGGACTTCAATCAGATGTCTGAAGTTGAGTTGGAAAACCTGTTTAAAAAAGACAAGACCGCTCATCTGGACAAAAACGGTCGCGTGCTTTTCATTGAAAAAATTGAAACGCCTGTGCCGGCTGACACCACCATCAGCCCCAACACCACAAACATTGCGTTGGACCAAACTTTCTTTCTCAACAGCGACTATGCCGCATTCGATGTGAACGTCACCACACAAGAGCCCACCACCGACAAACTGACCCGAAGCAGCAGCACAGACGGCACCTTCGGTATTCGGGTGGTTGTAACGAAAAACTTCACCAGGGGTACGACTGCGGGAGACTGCGGCTGCGGCGGTTTTGCCTACCTCAGCGTTTTTTCAAGCACCTCTGAAATATACAAACCCGCCTTCGTGTTTTTTGACATGCTGGGCAGCAGCGAAAAAAACATCGCTGAAGCGGTTACGCATGAAGCGGGACATACGGTGGGTCTGAGCCATGACGGCACCAGCACCACAGGCTACTACACTGGGCACGGCACCGGCGAAACAGGGTGGGCACCCATTATGGGGGTCGGCTATTACAAGAACCTTGTCCAATGGAGCAAAGGTGAATACGCAAACGCCAACAACCTCCAAGACGATTATTTGGTCATGCAAAAAAACGGTCGCGTGCTTTTCATTGAAAAAATTGAAACGCCTGTGCCGGCTGACACCACCATCAGCCCCAACACCACAAACATTGCGTTGGACCAAACTTTCTTTCTCAACAGC
>JAJTDO010000110.1 GCA_021300475.1 Burkholderiales bacterium
GGGCATCTCCATTCTGGCAATTGAAGGCAACAGCCCTGGCATCACACGCACAAACCTGAAAAAAACCGGTTGGTGGATGAGCGCCACCGCCAGCATTCATTTTGACAAGGTTCGTGTTCCTGCAGACCAACTGGTGGGCAAGGAAAACAAAGGGTTTCGCGCCATCATGGAAAACTTCAACCATGAACGCTTGATGTTGGCCGCTGGAGCAACCGGTTTTGCCCGCGTTTGCTTGAATGAAGCCACAGAGTGGGCTCAGCAGCGGGTCACGTTTGGCCAAAAACTGGTGGAACATCAGGTCATAAGGCACAAGCTGATGGACATGCGCATGCGGGTACAGAGTTCGCAGGCCTGGATGGATGTCATCGTAAACCGCTTGGAAACCGGTGACATTGACGAGGGCTTGATTGCGGACATTTGCCTGTTGAAGAACTACACGACGCAAACCATGCAGTTTTGCGCAGACCAATCGGTGCAGATTCTCGGAGGCATGGGCTTCATGCGAGGCCTGCACAGCGAACGCATTTACCGCGAGGTTAAAGTGATGATGATTGGCGGTGGTGCAGAGGAAATCATGAAAGAACTGGCCGCTCGACAACTCAAGATTGTTTAATCAACTTAAGTAGCGTTGAGGTTCCAAAGCCCGGCCAACTTCTGGTTTACACTTGGGAACCTTCTAACGCGACCATCAAGACACCATGAATGCGTTTTCCTTTCGAACTGTTGCAGACATTGTTTGTGCCACAGGGGCGCTTAAACGGCTGCCCGAATTAATTACAACCCGTTTTCCTGCAAAAAAACTGCTGATCATCACCGATGCGTTTTTAGGCACACAAGCCTGTGTGTTGGAAACCAGCCAGCAGTTGCGAGAAGCTGGCTTTGAAGTCAGCGTGGACACCTCTGTGCAAGCGGACCCGCCAGAAGCGGTGGTTTTGGCCAGCGCGCAAAGCGCTCGCAATGCCGGCATTGAGCTGGTGATCGGCTTGGGCGGCGGCTCCAGCATGGATGTGGCCAAACTGGTGGCGGTTCTGGCCTGTAGCACCACCCCGCTGAAGGAAATGTATGGCATTGGCAATTGCAAGGGTCCGCGCCTGCCCTTGGTACAAATTCCAACCACCGCAGGCACGGGTTCGGAGGTCACACCCATCTCCATCGTAACCACGGGGGAAACCACAAAAATGGGCGTGGTTTCACCGGTTTTATATGCAGATCTGGCAGTTTTAGATGCAGAATTGACATTGGGGCTGCCGCGTAAAACCACTGCAGCAACCGGCATTGATGCCATGGTGCACGCCATTGAGGCCTACACCACCAAACACCTGAAGAACCCCTATTCAGATCTGCTGGCGCTGCGCGCGCTGGAATTGCTGTCTGCCAACCTGTTGAAGGTTTGTGAAAACGGTGCAGACGTAGCGGCAAGGCAAGCCATGTTGTTGGGTTCCATGTTGGCAGGGCAAGCCTTTGCCAATGCGCCCTGTGCAGCGGTTCACGCGTTGGCTTACCCGCTGGGAGGCTTTTTTCATGTTTCGCACGGGCTTTCCAACGCCTTGGTGTTGCCGGAAGTAATGCGTTTTAATGCCCCTGTCAGTACGAACTTATATGCGGAAATCGCAGAGGTGGTTTGCCCGACCGCCAGCGGCTCTGCAGAGGCAAAAACAGAAAGTTTCATCAAATGGTGCGAAAATCTGGCCATTAACACGGGAATTGAACGTAAATTACGCGAAGTTGGCGTCACTGAAAACGATCTCGGTACGCTCGCAGATGCCGCCATGCTGCAAACCCGCTTGCTTGGCAACAACCCGAGAGAAGTCAGCAGAGCAGACGCCTTCAATATTTACCAAGCCGTTTTTTAAATTAAAAAATACAAAACAACATGAGCTCAACAGAAAAAACCACACTCGCAGACAACCCAGCCTTGACGCGCTCTCACTACAAGCACTTTTTAAAAATACCCACACGCTGGATGGACAATGACGTTTACGGTCATGTGAACAATGTGGTGTATTACAGTTTTTTCGACACGGTGATCAATGACTACCTGATCAAGCAAGGCGGTCTGGACATTCACAATGGTGCGGTTGTGGGCTATGCGGTGGAAACCACCTGCAAATTCCACCAATCACTTCGTTTTCCTGAGGTCATTGACGCTGGTATGCGAGTGGCGCACCTGGGCAACAGTTCTGTGAAATATGAGATTGGCCTGTTTAAAGAAGGCTCAGACCAAGCCGCAGCCACCGGACACTTCGTGCACGTGTTTGTAGACAGCAGCACGGACAAGCCGGTCAGTATGCCGGCGACTATTCGTTCGGCGCTGAGTGCACTGCAAGGCTCAGCGGCTCAAGCTCTGTAATTTCAAACTGCACACCGGCGCGCTCCAGTGCTTTCACCGCCACCGGCCCTATGGCTGTAGCGGGCGTAATCACACCGTAATAACGGGGAGCGCCAAAATTGTCCAGCCCCATCAAAATTCCCGCTTGAACGGCGATATTTGCGGTGGATCTATAACCTGCATGCCCAGCCCCCTTGACCAGACAACGCACACGCCGACCAGTCTGCCCTGTGGCTATCAAATTGATTTCATAAGACATTTCATCCAGAGATGCGCTTGACGGGCCATTGCCACTGGAAGGCGCAAACGTGTCAATGACACGTTTCAAGGCAAATTGAGCCAAAGTAACGTCACTGCCAAGCAAACGCTGAAATGCACTGAAACCGAACCCCAAACCCATTGCTGCCGGCAATTCCAGTAGCTTGTACGGCAAGGCTGACGCCAGACTGGTGCCCTCCCTGTACAAAAAATGGTCTTCAAACAAATGTCTTTGCAATTCAGCACTGCGATAAATAATGGCTGGATTAATGAACGGAATGGGCATGGTGGGACCCAAACGGGCATTGAAATCCGAATCGTAGCGGGCTTTCAACTGAAAAGGACTGTGGGTTTGCAAGTAAGCGGCGCGGTCCGGGTCTTCCACCAGACAACCGGGTTGCAAGGCACGCTTTACCGCTGGCGCCTCTAAGAACGCAGCAATTGAAGCGTATGTTCCCCCTGAAAAAGCATTGCGTGGGTTGCGAAGCGACTTGCCCATGAATTTCACCATGGCATTGGCACTGACGCAGCGCTCATCGAAACGGTCAGCCAGCGCTTTGGCAGCCAAAGTAACAGCCATGTCAAAGGGCAGCGATTCATATCCACAACCCGGCGCGATCTTGACACGGCGCTCGTGGGCTTGGGCATGGTATTTCTCGATCATCTCGGCAATCCAGAAACTTTCCACACTTAAATCGAGATAGTGACACCGGTGTTCAAGGCAGGCCTGAATCAAAACCTCACCGTTTTTGTAGCAAGGCCCCGCCAGATTCAACACGGCATTGCTGCTGCGCGCCAAATTGGCTAAAGCCGCGTCATCGGTATTTTCTGCCACCAGAATTTGGGGAATATTTTCGAGTTCGCCGAGTTCTTCCAGCAACGCCTTGAGCTTTCGCCGATTTCGCCCGGCAATGCCCCAACTCAGGCCCGGATGAAATTCCAGTTGTTTGACCAAGTGCTCCACTGCCAAACGACCTGTGTAACCCGTGGCTCCGTAAATAACGAAATCCAGGACTTTTTCTCTTTGTTTTGGTTTGTTTAACATGCTTGTGTCGCCTGCCTCCGAAAACGCTGCCTGCCCCACCGGAGCAGCACCAGTAAACCGAGGGCTAGAATAACCCAAGCCGCCCACTTGAAGCGCGGCATGTAAACATTCACCAAAGAATTTATTAAAACTTGTCGGATCGGATCGTAACCTGCAGGCATGGGCAACACACCATTTTGTGCGGCGTAGTCCTCATAGTCGGCTTTCATAGCCTCAAATACCGCCGGCAAGCTATCTCTTAAATCCTGGGTTTCTCCCGGGTCGGTCTTGATGTCAAACAAATGCCATTGCCCATCTCCCACCGGGGGAATATTTTTAAGCAGTTTGAGGTCACCCTTGAACAAGGCTGCATTGCCAGACAACTCATAACCAATGGCTTTGTCGGGCGAATGGGTTCGCTGCGTTTTGCCTTGAAGCACCGGCAACAGACTCACACCAGTGATGGGTTCCACCGCCTGCCCTTGGAACATACCCTTCACCGGGGCCACCTTTGCAATGTCCAGCAGGGTCGGCGTGATGTCCTTTACGTGGGCAAAGCTGTGTTCAATGCTGTTGGCCCCCAACACGCTAGCACCGGAAATGATCAAGGGCACGCGGATACCGCCCTCGCCGGCATAAAACTTATAAGTGGAAAAGGGCGATGCGGCTGCGCTGGCCCAACCCGGTCCAATCACCCCATAGGTGCCTTTTTCACCCAAGCGCTCCGGCTCACGCGAATAGTGCATGGACAACCAAAGCCGCCCGGCCCAATTTGCATACGGATCTGAAGCCTCTGGCCCATTGTCAGAAAGAAATACAAACACGGTGTTGTCAAACTGACCGCTTGTTTTAAGGTAGGCCACCAAACGGCCAATCTGCTCATCCATGGCCTGCGCCATGCCCGCATAGACTTCCATGTTGCGTGCTGCAAAGGCGCTTGCATGCAAGCGGGTTGATTCCGCAACCAGCCCCATACCGGCAGCACGGTCTCGACGCTGATTTCTCAACACATCCCAGCCCATGGCATAACGGTCTTTGTAGCGCTCTGTCATTGCCTTGGGCGCCTGCACCGGCAAGTGGTTCGCCTGAAAGCCCACATACGCAAAAAACGGTTGCGCAGAGGTTCGCGAAGCCTCAAGGTAATCAATGGTTCTGGAAATGAAATATTCCGAAGAATAAAACTCCTTGGGCACAACAGCAGGCTTTCCGTCTTCATACCAGTTCACCGATTCGGTCAAGTCAAGGTATTTTTTACCGGTTTCCCAGTTGTCCGAACCACTGTCAGCCTGTATTAGGGAACGGTCGAAGCCGCGCGCAGGCGGCAAATTGTGAGGCTCATGGCCCACATGCCATTTACCGGTCACATACGTTCGGTAGCCATTGCTTTTTAAGAGCGAGGCCACTGTTACAACATTGCGATCAAGAACTGACAAATAGCCTGGCTTGCCGACATGCTCCAAGGGAATGGTTTCTCGCATGTTGCCCACACCGCTGCGGTGATGGTCCACGCCGGTGAGCAACATGGCCCGGGTCGGCGAACAAGACGCAGCCACATGAAAATTGGAAAACCGCACACCTTGCTTGGCCAACGCATCCAGGTGCGGCGTTGCTATCTCGCTGCCGAAAGCACCTACGTCGGAAAACCCCCAGTCATCTGCCAACAGCAACACAATGTTGGGCTGCGTGCGGTTGGCCCACACAGGAAACACCGCAAAGCAACACAAATACAAGGTAAAAAAGCGAGCGCAAAAAAGCTTCATCAATTCGACCAGTAAACAAATTCATCGGCAGGGTTTTGCAACTGCCGCAAATCTTTATCAATGCTCACAGGCGCTTCAAGCAAGGAAGGCCACAAGGGCGGTCTCTGCGCTGCATCAAATGCCTGCAACTGTCCCCAAAGCTTCGCTGCCATGTCGGCACGCGTTTCAATCAAATTGTTCTGCTCGGTGGGGTCGTTTTTCAAGTCAAACAACCAACGCTTCGCTGGGTGCTCCGCCACCTGTAACTTCCATTGGCCAGCCTGCACGGTCTTGTATTTCCCAGAACGCCAGAACAAGGCTTCGTGAGGTTTCTTTTCTTTGCTTCCACTTAAAAACGGTATGAGGTCTACACCATCAATCACCCTGTCTTTCGGAATGTCCACGCCTGCAGCGGCTGCCGCGGTTGCAAAAAAATCAAAGTGACTCACCGCTTCAGTGTAAGTGGAACCGGACGCTATTTTTTTCGGATAACGCATCAAATACGGTACGCGGATTCCGCCCTCAAAAAAAGTCGCTTTCCAGCCACGGTAAGGTTTGTTCAGGTCAGACAAACCGATGTAATGGGGTGCCCCGTTGTCGCTGGTAAAAATAACCAGCGTGTTGTCATCCAAACCCTGCTCTTTCAAGGTGGACAACACCTTGCCTACATTCCTGTCCAAAGACCGGATCATCGCGGCATAAACTCTCAAGCTGCGGTCCTCAATGTGGCTCAAGGCCTCAAAGTCTTCCTTGGTTGCTTGCAACGGTGTGTGCGGCGCGTTGTAGGCCAGGTACATAAAAAACGGTCTGTCGCGGTTGGCTTTGATCACCTGCTGAGCCTGTTGGGTTAAATAATCGGTCATGTAGGCGGACGGGGCAAAATTTGGCCCCTGGTTATAAGCAACCCGCCATGGCTGGGCGGCCCACAAAAATCTGTCCAGCGGATCAAAATCTTGCTGGGCATTGACAACGTCCGGGTGGTTTTCAGGTAGATACATGGAAGCGCCCGCCAAAAACCCCAAACTTTCCTTAAAACCATGTACTTTTGGAGAAAACTCAGCCGCCTCGCCCAAATGCCACTTGCCCAAATGCACCGTGTGATAACCCGCCCCAGCGAGCAACTTGGCCAAAGTGATTTCACTGGCCGGCATGCCCATTTTTTCATAACGGGGCGAACCCAATGCCAGTTCACTGTGAAACAAGGGCGCATTCAGTGTGCCTAAGGCTGGCTTTCCAGCCACAACAGCAGAAAAAGTGATGGGTACCGGCGTGAATTCAAACCCAAAGCGTGTGGCGTAGCGCCCGGTCATCAAGGCAGCCCTTGAGGGCGAACAAGTCGCGTTGCCAGCGTAAGCATTTTTGAAATGCACACCCGATTTACCAATGCTGTCGATGTTCGGTGTGGGCACCGTGCCCTCGGCCACACCTCCACCCATCAGGGTGATGTCGTTGATGCCCAAATCATCGGCCAGAATCAGCACAATATTGGGTCGCCGCCGACCTGCAGGCTCACCAGATGGGACACCCTGCTCCCAAGTCACAGTTTGTTCCGGAAGCGTCTTTATCCTTAAAAAGTGCTTCACATACCAGACCAGCACAGTTTGGCGCACCTCCACAACAGACATCAGAGCAACAACAACAGTAAGCGTACCGAAGACTGCAAGCAGGATTGCGTGATGGCGTTTCATAAGGGGAAAAAGTCGTTGGGTGTGGTCATTTTTGAGTATCTCCAGTTGTTCTTATAATGGTTCTAAAGCCTAGATGAGAGCTGCCTTCTTGACGCTCCGCCCCCACCCTTGCACTTGGCCTGTAACGCATGCAATAACTTTCTGCACATAAAAAGGAGCCTCCTTTGATCACTCCTTTTTCCAGCTCGGCAGGCACAGAAGGGGTTTGCAGGTAGACATCACGCGTCCACTGCCAAACATTGCCCGCCATATCAAACAGTCCATATCCGTTGGCGGGAAAGCAAGCCACCGGTGAGGGTTGACTGCGGTAGCCGTCCTTGCCCGTGTCCTGAAGAGGGAACACACCTTGCCAGGTATTGGCACGGGCAGAACCCTCGCCCGGGGCCTCATTTCCCCACACATACCTTGCCTTGCCCAGAGCGCCGCGCGCCGCGTATTCCCACTCATCCTCGGTGGGCAAATCACGACCCAGCCATTGCGCATAAGCCAAAGCGTCTTCAAAAGCCACATGCACCACAGGCAGGGTTTCACGCCCCTTGATGGAACTGCCCACACCCCACGGTGTCTTCCAG
>JAJTDO010000111.1 GCA_021300475.1 Burkholderiales bacterium
AATCAACTTTCAGGCAGAAGACGGTGAGTCCAAGCTGCAGGCACCAACTGTGTCTGGCAAACAGGTCAGTGCCGGCCTGCTCAACAAGTCAGAGGCTGCAGAAGCACTGACGACCTCCTCCAGCCTTGACCCGAAGACGGTTCAAACGGGCAGCACCACCCAACAACTCTCAGACACAGCGCGTTTGCTGGGCGCACTCACGCAACTGGAGAACTCTGCCGAAGGCCCCTTGGTCATCACTGTTGGCGCCAACCCGGCCACCAATGCCAGTGGCGATGCGGCCAACGTTGAAGGCGGCGGCGAAACCCTGTTGAACAAAACCGAGCTCAATGCAAAAACCATTGAAGCCTTCACCACGCAACTGGTGAAAGACATGGCCACCGCCATTGAACAAAGCGGTCTGTTCTATGAGGCACACCTTGAAGAGTGGAGCACCGGCGAACGCAGTATGGAGGACATCAAGTCTGAACCGCAAGCCAGTTGGAAAGAAGAAGACGCGCTTGATGAAGACACGCCAATGGACACCGGCCGCCCCAAGGAGTCCGCGAAACTGGTGTCTTCGCAACTGGGTATGCTCGACAGGCCTCAAATGAACCTGAGCATGATGGGCCTGTTCAACGACAGGGTTGAACTCACCATAGAACAGGAACAAAAGCGCAACCGCAAGACCAAGGAAATCCCCGCCTGGTTTGCCACTGTAAAAATGAATCTGCCCGAACTGGGGCCCTTGGAAATGCGCATCACCATGACGCAGGAACAGTGCAATGTTCACCTGAAAGCCAACAGCCAGACACGCGGCCTGATTGCCGGCGCCCTGCCCGAGCTCAATGAGTCCATGACGGCCGCAGGCCTGAAGCTCTCTGCACTTGCCATGAACGATGAAAGCAAAAATGGACAGCGCTGACAAGGAAGAAAACCCACGGGCCATGGCGGTGGCATTGGCCTATGGCGCAGGCAGCGGTGCGCCAAAGGTGGTGGCCAAGGGCAAAGGCCTGATGGCGGACCAAATTATCAAGAAAGCCAAGGAATCAGGCGTGTTTGTTCATGAATCCAAGGAATTGGTTTCACTCTTGATGCAAGTTGATTTGGACCGGCACATCCCCCCCGGGCTCTACACCGCCGTGGCGGAATTGCTGGCCTGGGTGTATCGTCTGGAAAACCGTATCATCGACAACAAAGCCCAACATAAAACTGCGCCTGATTCAGGCGCCCGCACTAACAATGAAACCTGAAAAATTTCAAGAACGAGCGTATGCCACAAGAATTAGAGCCGTTTAAAGTCACCGCAGAAAAAGACGTTTGGACCTTGTTGGAGGAATTGGACAAAAGCCGGACAAAACTGGACGTTGAATTCATTCACTTGCCCGAAGTGCACCTTCACGCTCCAATGGCCATGCTGAAAAAAGACGATAAGTCGTTTCAAATGAGTCCGAAAACGCCCGCCGAATTTGCCTTGAAAGCGCCCACGCCAGCGCGCTTCAGCGGCACATTGAAAAAAGCCCGCATACAGTTTGATGCGGTGGTCACTGGCATCACCGCTTGCGGTGAAATTTCCCTGCTGCAAATTAAAACACCCAGACATGTATTTCGCATTCAACGGCGAGACACTTTCAGGGTGCACAATTGCAAAAGCGACCCCATCGTCATTGGCCTTAAGCAAGCCTCGGGCGCAGATATTGAAATACCACTTCATGACATCAGCGTGGGTGGGTGTTCTTTTCTCATTGATTTGCAAACACACCCGCTTCAAGCAGAAACCGTACTGAAGGCCTGCACGCTCAACATACCAGGGCAAGGAAAATTTGAGACCGACCTGCAAGTAAAAACCATGGCAGCGCAAAAAGCCGAAAACAAAGGCCTGCACAAAACAGGTTGCATGTTTTTAAATCTGCAGTTCAAACAAGAAGCAGCGATACAACGCTACATTATTGAGGTGGAACACAAGCAGCGGATGGCCAGTTGAAGTCACAAAAAACCACTGCGCCGTTTTAAAAGCGGACGAAAAACTCAGACCGGCATGTTCATGATGTCGGTGTATGACTGAACCAATTTGTTTCTCACCTGCAGCACCATCTGAAATTGCACGCCGGCGGTGTTCATCGCCAGTGCAGTCTGCTCAATTGAAACCTTCGGGTCACCCAATTGAATTCTCTGATTCAGGTTCGTCGCTGTACTTTGCGCTTTGCTCACTTCAGACAGCATGTCGCCCAGCAGACTGGAAAAGTCCGGAGCGGCTTTCGTATTGCTGCCAATTGATGTGCGGTTGGGCGCGCTCAGGCCACCGGCGCTAGGCATGAGATTGACTTGCGGAAGCACTTTGTCGATCACACTCAACCCCCTTGTTGTTTGTTCATGTGTCTATTGTGATCAGGATTTTGGAAAACACAGGCCAGAAAAACCCTCCAAAATGGAATCAATTCAATTTATTTTGTAAACGAAAGTGAAAGACACTCAAGAAACAAAATTAAGCGCCGATAACATGCCCTTTTTTGCGTTCCAACTCCCTGAAAGGGGGTAGACAATAGGCTTCAGCTAGACAAAAGACAAGCCATCATGGCCGAAGCCCAAACCGCAAATGAACTGTTAGTCACCCCGGAAGAAGCGCTCCAACCAGCGCTTCCGGAAACCCAGACCCCCATGAGTCAGGTAGACAAGGTATTTAAGGGGCTAAAGGACCTGCCGCAACGCAACCGCATTGCGCTGCTAACCGCCATTCCTTTGCTGATTGCGCTAATCGCCACGCTTATTCTTTGGAGCCGCGCCCCCGACTACCGTGTTTTGTTTGCCAACGTGAACGACACCGATGGCGGCAACATCGTCAATGCACTCAACACCATGAACGTGCCCTACCGCTACGACGAGAAAAGCCACGCCATTACCGTGCCAGCAGACAAAGTCCATGACACACGCCTGAAACTGGCCACTCAGGGCTTGCCCAAGGGTTCGGTGGTAGGTTTTGAATTAATGGAAAACCAGAAACTTGGCGTAACCCAGTTTCAAGAGCATGTTAATTACCAGCGCGCCCTTGAAGGCGAGTTGGCCCGTTCCATCATGAGTCTGGGTGCCGTTCAAAACGCCCGGGTGCACTTGGCCATCCCCAAGCCTTCGATTTTTTTGCGAGACCAGCAAAAGCCCACCGCCTCTGTCGTGCTGGCGCTGGTGCAGGGTCGCTTTCTGGACAGATCACAAGTGCAGGGCATTGTGCACTTGGTGGCCTCCAGCCTGCCCGAGCTTTCGCCCAAGAATGTGACCATCGTCGACCAAAATGGTGAAATGCTCACCAGCAACGAAAGCCAGCAACAAAATCTGGATGTAAAACAGATGACTTTCGTTCGCAGCTTCGAAAGCGACTACACAAAACGCGTCACTGACATTCTCAAACCCATTTTCGGCGAAGACAACGTCAAGGCCACCGTTACGGCTGAATTTGACTTCTCCCAGACCGATAGCGTTTCAGAAAACTACAAACCCAACCTGGACCCCACCAGTGCCACCGTGCGCAGCCAGCAAACCCTGGAAGCCAACGACCGCGATCAAACACCGCCGGCCGGCGTGCCCGGAACACTGAGCAACCAGCCACCAAGTGCCGCCACCGCACCCATTGCCAACAATCCGCAAGCCGGTCTGGGTGGTGCTGCAAACAATGCACAAGCGAACTCATTGAAAAAAGAGAGCGTTATCAACTATGAAGTTGATAAGGTGGTTCGCACCACGAAAGGCCAGACCAGCAGCTTGAAAAAAGTTTCTGCCGGCGTAGTGGTGAACTACAGAACAGTCAATGATTCACCGGACGGTCCCAAGCAGGTGCCTTTGACCGCTCAGGAACTCGAGCAAGTCAGCGCCTTGGTGAAAGAAGCCATCGGTTACGCAAAAGACCGTGGCGACACTGTGAATGTTGTCAATCAACCCTTCTCCAAACCCGAAGAAAAAGAAATTCCAGTCTGGAAACAACCTGAAACGCTGGAACTGGTTCGCACCGCAGGCATTCCTGCTGCAGTGGCAATACTTGCCGGTATTTTGGTGTTTGGCGTGTTGCGCCCACTGATGAAAGTGCCTGTTGCGGTCACGGAAATTGAAGAAGCCGACGAAGACGCAGACATTTTGCTGCCGCCTGATCGTCAGCGCCTGCAAACCACCGTGGGTGGCGAAGCCGGTGAAGAACAGTTGCTCGATCAAATCAATGGAGAAGGTGCAATGGCAGGCGGCGAAGGTGGCATGGTCATAGGCCCGGACGGACAACCCATACCAGCGCCTCCAAAAGAAGATCCGCTGCAGAAGAAACTCGACGAATTGATCGGCCTGACCAACCAGTACCCACAGTTGGTTGCGGTCGTGATCAAAGAATGGATGAACGGGGAATAAGCCATGGCAAAAAGCGATGCAAATCCAACGCTGGACAAATGCGCCATCATCTTGCTGTGCATGGGCGAAGAACCCGCAGCACAAGTGATGCGCCACATGGGTCCGAAGGAAGTGCAGCAAGTCGGTGTGGC